>CANHXF010000091.1 GCA_947464515.1 Flavobacteriales bacterium | reverse complement strand
GTTCTGGCGAAATCCAAATCACAAAAGACGGAGGCAACGGCATCGTTTATGGTCAGAGTGTGCATCGTAACGAATTCGGCATCAGCAAAGGATTGTTCTGGAGTGGCGACAACGACAAGTTGGCTTTTTATCGTATGGATGAACGTAGGGTTACCGATTACCCTCTTTTCGGCATTCAATCCAGACCCGCTAAAGCGAACAGCATAAAATACCCGATGGCCGGCGATAGCAGTCATACCGTAACCTTGGGAATCTACCATTTAATGTCAGATCGATTGGTTTATCTGAATACGCAGGGCACATACGACCACTATTTGACCAACATTACTTGGACGCCAGATAGCAAGTTTGTTTACATCAGCTGGGTGAATCGCGAGCAAAACAAAATGGAGCTACGCAAGTACGATGCGGTTTCCGGAGGATTGGTTAGCGTTGATTACCAAATGAGTCATCCCAAGTTTGTTGAACCTGAAAATGGCCCCCTTTTTATCCCAGGATCAAACACAGATTTCCTATTGCAATCCGAGTCCGATGGATGGAATCACTTATACCTATTTAAATTCGCCAACAAACGCCCCATCATCAAGCAAATTACCAAAGGAAATTGGGAAGTCACCGATGTATTAGGATTCACCAAAGACGGTAAATATTTGTTGTTTGAAAATACGATGGCTTCGCCCTTGGAGCGACATGTGCATGCCTTGGATTGGAAAGAAAGCAAGGTGACAGCAACGGGCATGTCGGCAAAGATCATTGATTTAACGCCATCCAACGGCACAAATAAATGTTCCTTTAATGCGGAAAACGGCTTAATGATAAACACTCTTTCAAACTATCAAACTCCACGAAAAATCTATTTAATTGATGTAACAAATCAAATTGGGAACTCCTTAACACAAAATGGTCCAACGAAAACTAAGTTACCTTACACCGAAACTGCAATACCTGCCGGGGCTACAATTACAATTGGCGAAGGCGTAAATCATAAAATCATTTTTGAATCACCTAACCCGATTGCGAGTCTTGGACTTGGGAAAATGGAAATCAACAAGCGTATGGTGAATGGCTTCGATCAGTATTCCCGCATTTTTTATCCAAGCAACTTCGATCCAAATAAAAAGTACCCTGTGGTTGTCTATGTTTATGGCGGCCCTCATGCCCAAATGATTACCAATTCATGGTTGGGTGGCGGAAACCTGTGGATGCATTACATGGCTGAAAATGGCTATATCGTTTACACCCAGGACAACCGAGGCTCTTCTCATCGGGGATTGGCTTTTGAAAATGCGGTACACCGACAACTTGGAACAGCAGAAATGGCGGATCAATTGGATGGTTTGGCTTGGTTAAAATCCCAAAAATGGTGCGATTCAACCCGTGTAGGTATTCATGGATGGAGCTTTGGAGGGTTCATGACAACCAGTTTAATGACGCGCACTCCCGGCAAATACAAAGTAGGTGTTGCTGGCGGTCCCGTTATTGATTGGAGCTACTACGAAATCATGTATACCGAGCGATACATGGACCGTCCGGATGAGAACCCAGAGGGATACAAAGCCAACAATTTGTTGGGTTACGCCGATAAATTACAAGGTCGGTTATTGATGATCCACGGTGCCGATGATGACGTAGTTGTTTGGCAGCATAGCTTACTGTTTGTAGACAAGGCGGTAAAGGCAAAAAATGCTCAACTCGATTACTTTGTTTATCCAGGACATAAGCACAATGTGGTAGGTCCAGATCGCGTGCATTTGTACAAAAAGATTAGTCAGTATTTCTTCGACTTCTTGTAGTAAATTGCGGCATGAAGATGGCGGAACGACTGACTTTGGTAGAATGTCCGCGTGATGCTATGCAGGGTATCAAAGGCTTCATCCCTACTCAGTTGAAAATCAAATACCTCACTACCCTTTTAAATCAGGGTTTTGATGTTTTGGACTGCGGCAGTTTTGTGAATCCGGAATCCATTCCGCAAATGGCAGATACCGCCGAAGTCGTTCAGGCGATTGGCGAAATAGAAACCCAAACAAAGCTTTTGGTAATCGTTGCCAATGAAAGAGGTGCTTTGCGCGCTGTTGCCTATCCCAAGATTAAGTATTTAGGATTTCCGTTGAGCGTGAGTGAAACGTTTCAAAGAAGGAACACAAATGCGAGCAGAGACGAGGCTTTTCGCAGGTTGGCGCGGATTCAAGACATCGCAGTGGCCAGCGGTAAAGAAGTCGTATGTTATTTAAGCATGGCATTTGGCAATCCCTATGGCGATTTGTGGTCGGCGAGCGAAGTCGCTGAGTGGGCCTCAAAGATTGCATCCTTAGGCATCCGAACGATTTCATTATCGGATACGATTGGGAGTGCTAATTCGCAGCAACTGGCCGACATGTTCACTGAGATACATCATAAATTACCACACGTACAAATTGGCGTTCACTTACATGCAAAACCCAATGAATGGCTTGAGAAAATACAAGCCGCTTATGAGCATGGCTGTAGAAGGTTTGATGCTGCTTTGGGAGGATTTGGAGGATGCCCTATGGCAAAAGATGATTTAGTCGGTAACATTCCAAGTGAAGAGGCTTTTGCATGGCTTTCAACGCAGCAATCTTCTGAACTCAAACCCAATATTAATTGGGCCCAATTGAAGCATCAAGCCTTTGAGGTTTATGCTGGAAATGATAATTAATCTACCCTAATTTGGGAGAATTAGTATTTTTAGGCCAAATGCTTCTCCGATTTCAATAAGTCAATGATAGTATCCAATTTCTGCATCAATTCCGTATTGGCTGAAGCCAATGCTTCATGACTCACGCCTCCAATGGCGGTGCTTACCGGGGTATCTGCAAAAAGATCAACCATCGTGATTTCTAATGTTGCACAAATGCGTTCTAGGGTATCTACCCGCATCGTGTGCTTCTTTAACATGTAGTGAAATCCTTGTTCACTTAATTCGCATCTACGTGCCAATTCTTTAATCGGAATGCGTTTGGCAGCTGCCAAATTTTTAATTTTGTTGTAATCGAATGTCGCCACAGTGATATTTTTCTTTAATTGATAAAATCCATACAATTCCAAAGGAATTCAATAGGTTTTGCTGTATTAACTGAATCAGAAGACCAATATTCTATTGGTTTTGTTGGCTAAACAAATGATTGTGACACTTCAATTACCATAAAAATGTAATTAATTGAATAACAATTTGTTAGAATTGTCTGAGTAGTGTAAAAAGTAAATTTTTTCTTGAAAAATCTTCGCGAAAAAATCCAATATCAATAAAAACGGCGCCTCACTACTAGTTCAGTTTCGCGTTATTTACGATGGATTGCACTAGTTCTTTATAGTTCTTTCCGATTGGCAACTGCTTTTGCCCGATGACAACTGCATTGTTTTGTATCGCTTCGATATGACTTTTAGAAACGATGTAACTCCTATGAATTCTAACAAAACGTTCCGCTGGGAGGGCTGTTTCCATGTTGCGCATTGTCTGCAATGTCACAATTCTCTTTTCATTGGAAATCCAAATTTTGACATAATCTGCAAATGCTTCCACAAATAGGATATCGTTGTAGGCAATTTTTTGATGCTGACCATCCACCTTTACAAATACAAAGTCTGGTTTAACGCTAACATCGTCATTGTTGCCACGTTTTATAGAAATGTACTCCTCTAAACGTTTGATCGCCTTTTCCATTCTCTCCGGAGATATAGGCTTAAGCAAATAGTCCAGCGCTTCAAACTCAAACGCATCCGCCGCAAAATTGGTATGGGCTGTTGTAAAAATGACCGCATGGGGCGCAGGATACTGATTTTTTACCAATTCTAACCCTGTAATGCCTGGCATTTGAATATCGGTAAACACAACATCCACCTGATTTGATTCAAGCCAATACCTTGCATCGCCAGCATTGGAGAATGTGTTTACAATTTCAATCCGTGGAAAATTGACCAAATGCGATTTTAGCACTTCCAAGGCTAAGGGCTCATCATCGATGAGAATACTTTTGATAGGATTATTCGGCATGATCTAAGTCGATATTTAAAGTAACGCAATATTCTCTTTGGTCGTTTGTAATGATTAATTCATGCGCACCAGGATAAATGTATTTTAATCGTTTTTTAAGATTCTCTAGCCCAATGCCACCTTGTTTTGATGCCTGATATACGATGGGTTTTGAGTTTTCGACCAACAAACAATATCCACCCACCAAAGATTTACCTGTAATCTTAACCCAGCCCTCTTCCATCGCTGATTGCGCGCCATGTTTAAAAGCATTTTCAATCAACGTCAAAAACAGCATCGGCTCAATTACGTAATCCTTCGCTGGTTCTTCCAAGTCGATTTCTACTTTCACCCTATCGCCCACCCTCATCTGTTCTAAGGCAACAAAATCGCTCAGATGCTGCAGTTCCTTCTGAAGGTCCACCTTCCCTTCGCTGGTTTCATAAAGCACATAGCGCAAAATATCACTCAAACGCAATACCACTTGAGGCGCTAAATCACTTTTTATCAATGTGAGCGCATAGAGATTATTTAATGAATTGAATAAAAAATGGGGATTAATCTGCGTTTTTAGAAATTTCAGCTCAGATTGCAATTGCATTTTTTGCAAATCTCTTTTCGACTGTTGATCCGCATACCAATCTTTCAAAAACTTAAACGTCATTGAGAGGATGATGCTAAACAACAAACCCAAACCAATCAAAAATAAGAAAAACGACGACCAGACAACGCTTTGAATGTCTTGATTGGCTACTAAAGAATGGGTTAAAATAGAAATCGGGAAAGATGCCGCGCTTATCAAAAGCAATATCGAGAATACATAGGACAAATAATTCCGATTCAGCAAAAATCTAGGAACGAGATAATAGAGATTAAAGTATACAACAACAGCGTGGGTGGTCAAAATTGGGACTTGGCGTAAAATCGAATCGCCCCAAGAATTTCCTATTCGAATTACCGCAGCAATGATTAATGCATAGATTAACCAAAATAGGATGTGATAGAGTTTGTATTTACTTAAGATTTTCTCAGACTGCGAGAACAATAGATGAAACGGCTTCTGTGTTCCTAAAGGCATTTCGTTTTGAAGCGATTACTTCATTTTTTTGATCAATTCAAATCCCATTTCAAGCCATTTTGAAGGGGCTACCATTTTGGGACTTAAATCGAAGAACTGAAATAAACCGCTGGGGTTTACATGTGCATTGGGGGTTGACTTAGAGAAATAAGCTTCCGCTGCAAAAAAACCAACCACATTAATTGTGACTAAAGTTGCGATAATGGTACAATTCTTTTTCAATCGTTTATCCATGATTTTCTATTTGGCAAATTTGGTGCCATAAAGCTTTGACGATAAAACGAAGATTTTGTTACATTATTTTCTAAAAAAATCTCTAATTAATTGAGATTGAAGGCCCAAGACCAAGGAATCCGAAGGCGTTTTTATGTCAAATGCATCCATAAACAGATAATGTCGATATCCACTTGCAGTCAAAACAGCCTTATTATCTGTGAAAGAAATTGCCATACCTGGGTGATTTGCGTAAATCATATTTCTAGAAAAGGGCGTTTTGGCGGTATTTCCCAGCAACTGCTCTGTCAAGGTGGCATAAATATCAGTCTGACTCACAATCAAATGCGGTGCCACCCCACGATACATATCGCGAATAGGTCCGCCCGTAATCATCAGCGGAATTCTAAAGAACTCTTGCTCATAATCTTCGGTTACCGGTAAACCCACGGATTTGCCATGGTCGCTCACGACAACTATGACCGTTGAATCATATAGATTGGCGCGCTTTAGGCCTTCCACGAGCATTCCCAACGCGGCATCTGAGTATCGAATCGACAGTTTAAGTTTTTCGTCTTCGGGTAGGTCTTGATTGTCGACCACATCGTAGGGTTCATGACTGCTGAGCATCAACCAAGACGCAAAAAATGGCTGCGGCAATTGAGTAATATCGTTGAGAACCAATTTGGACATGGTTTTATCATTCACGCCCCATTTTGAATCAGCCGAATTGGGATAGGTTTTAATACTTTGGAAACCTACAAACTTTAGGAAGGTTCCCATATTGGCAAAATCCGGATCGCCGCCATAATAAAAATTGGTATTGTAGCCTTGTTTTACGAATTCAGCGGGTAAAAATTGTTGATGCAACGCGCCCCATTTGGATGGATCTAGCAAGATGCCTTTTACGGGCTGAGAAGGATAACCACAAAAAATGGCAGCCAATCCTTTATCTGTACGATCGCCTGCTGCGTAGGCTTTCTTAAACCACATTCCGTCTTGTGCCAAGCGATGTAAGTTGGGCGTGATGGATTCCGATGGGTCGCGTTCCAGCCAATGTTCGCCAATTCCTTCGAGAACGATGAAAAGTACATTGGAGCCTTTTTTGATGATTTGGGGCATTCGTTTAAGTCCGCCAGGAAAGGTATCCGGACCCATATATTTATCGAGCGCACGCTGCTCCATTTGGGCGGGCATTAATGCCGATTTGATATTCTGATTTAAGGTAGGTTGTTGATAGACGTGAAATAGATTCCACAAAGAATTGGTTGACAGTGCGTTGTGTAGGCTATTGTTGGTTTTCTGAGCACTACCTAAACTCAATGGTATTGCAGTGACTCCCCCTCGGGCTCCAATGGCAAGAACTATAACCAGCGGAACGATGATCCATTTTGATTGAAAATCGAGTGTGGATTTATTGAATACCGAGATCAGGAGTTTACCAAGTAAAACGGAGATACCGATTAAGGCAATTAAGAAAACTACGATATAGATTCGATCTTGGGTACTGAGGGAATTAAGGATTTCCTTCGGATATGTTAGATAATCCAGTGCAAGTCGATTCGTTTTGCATGACCAGGTTTTAAGCAAATAATAATCGGTGAGAATCACAATGGATTG
>CANHXF010000090.1 GCA_947464515.1 Flavobacteriales bacterium | reverse complement strand
ATGGGATCGACTCAGTAATTATCGCTACGGGCAATGATTTTAGGGCCACGGAGGCTTGCGCACATGCGTATGCAGCGAAGGATGGGAAATATACCAGTTTAACCCATGCCTCAATTGTGGGTGATGCGTTTCATTTTTGGATTGAGTTGCCATTGAGTATCGGTACGGTGGGCGGAATTACCAACTTGCATCCCATGGTGAGATTTGCACATGAGTTGTTGGGGTATCCATCGGCCAATGAATTGATGCAGATTACTGCTGTGGCTGGTTTAGCACAGAATTTTAGTGCGGTTCGATCTTTGATTACTTCGGGGATTCAGAAGGGCCACATGAAGATGCATTTGCTGAATATTTTAAATCAGTTGGAGGCTACAGATGCGGAAAAGGAAGAAATCGTTGCGCATTTTAAGGATAAGGTAGTCAGTCATTCAGCGGCGGTGGAGGCATTTATGCGGGTGAGGGGTTTGGCTGCGGTGAGTTCTGATAAAAATAAATAGACTTTTGAAAACATACTTCTCACACGGAAAAGTGATGTTGTGCGGCGAATACGCTGTAACCATTGGTGTTGAAGCCTTGGCATTGCCCGTTTCCTTGGGTCAGTGGATGTATGTTTGGGAGTTCGATTCTCCTGGCGGCGGCGATCGCTTGATTTGGGAAGCCAAAGAAAAAGATGGCAGCACATGGCTGAATGAGAGTTTTGCATTGCCTTTGGAAACGATGGAAGCGGAGACGGAGAAATCTAGCGAGCGAGATCGTTCAAGGGAGGTGCTTCATTCGATGCTTTCTATGGTGGCAGAGGGGTTTTGGAAAACGGGGAAATCGTATCGAATAGAAACCCAGTTGGAATTTGATCGTTCCAGCGGTTTGGGTAGTTCCAGTACGATGGTCGCCAACTTTGCTAGATTTGCGGGACTCGATGCCCAAAAAGTCCAGCAAAAGGTCTTGTGTGGCAGTGGTTACGATGTGGCTGTGGCCGAATTGGGCAAGGGGTTGGCGTTTTGGAAAAACGCTGAAGTTGCGAATTGGGATGCATGGAAGTTGTCGGCGGATCTGACATCGAAATGGAAAATCGTTTTCTTGGGTAAAAAGCAAAACAGCAGAAATGCCTTGGCTGATGTGAAAGGGAAATTGATGGAAATTGAAAAAGATGATTTTTTGATGCATCAATTGCAACAGGTTTGCGCGGCGGTGAAAATGGCCAACCAAGTGCCGATGTTGGAAGCGGGACTAGAAATGTGGCAAGCCATTTTGGCGATGAGTTTGGGCCTGGAAACACCCTATCAGCATTTTAAATTTCAACCAACAAAAGGCGGTTTGTGTAAATGGCTGGGCGCCTGGGGCGGTGATATGCTGCTGATTAATGATGTTTTTGAAGAAAGTGAACGCGAAGCGTTAAAGAAATATAAAATCGTAGATTGGAATCAATTGGTTTTGAAATAAAAGGGAAGCGCATGGAGAAATCGATAAATAATAGTGGGTCAATTCGTGTTGGGTATCAGTGTCCTTCCAACATCGCTTTGGTGAAATATTGGGGTAAAAAAGAGGGCGGTGTTCAATTGCCAGCGAATCCAAGCATTAGTTGGAGTTTGGGTGATTTGTATGCCTCTACAATTGTGCAAGCCCTTCCTCGGGAAAATGATCAAGCTTTTGTATTTACCCTTGCCGGTGAGTCGAAGCCGTCGTTTGAGCCCAAAATTGCCAGTTTTTTGACAAAAATAGCATCCGACTGTCCCTGGTTGGTGGATTTTACCCTGCATATAGATTCTCAAAATAATTTTCCTCACGGCACGGGAATCGCGAGTTCAGCGGCCGGTTTTGGGGCATTGAGCCTATGTTTGGCGCATATCGAACAGCTGCTTTTGGGCGATAGTTCTTTGCAGTCCGAGGTTGGCGGAATGAATTTTTGGCAACGTTCAAGCTATCTGTCGCGCATCGGTTCTGGCAGTGCTTGTCGTTCCATGTTTGCTAAACCTGCCGTTTGGGGTGAAACTCATGCGGTTGCTGATAGCAGCGATTTGTTTGCGGTTGAATTGGATTTTGAAACGCATCCCAGTCTCTCCAATTGGAAAGATGTGGTTTTGATTGTTGACGATGGAGAAAAGTCGGTGAGTAGCACGGCCGGACATGCTTTGCTTGCGAATCATCCTTATGCCGAAGCTCGGTTTGGTCAGGCGCAGAAGAATTTGGAAGGCATCGTATCGTCGATGAAAAATGGCGATGTAAAATCGTTTATCGAAATTGTTGAGTCGGAAGCGTTGCAGCTGCATAGCATGATGATGACGTCGATTCCGTATTACGTGTTGATGCGACCCAATACCTTGGCGATTATCGAACAAATATGGCGTTTCCGCGAACAAACGGGCTTGTCGATTTGCTTCACTTTAGACGCTGGAGCCAATGTTCACTTCCTTTACGACGGAAAAATCGAAGAGACAGTGATGAACTTTGTGAATAATACGTTGTTACAATATTGCAAAAATGGGCAGTATCTTTGTAGTAATACTGGAAAACGTCCGGTTCAATTGTAAGAAATGGGAGAAATGATAAAAGACTCACTCTATTACGCCAAGATTTTGTTGTTTGGCGAATATGGGATCATCGAAGATTCGATGGGTTTGAGTATTCCTTATCATTTTTTCAAAGGCAATTTTGATTTTGCAAAAGATCCCAATGAAGTGCAGAAGGATTCCAATGAGAGCATCAGACACTTTGTTTCTCATTTAGAGTCGTTGAGCCATGCTGGCGAACTTCCTTGTTCCATGGATTTCAATCAGTTACACGCCGATTTAGACGCGGGTTTATTTTTTGATAGTAGCATTCCTCAAGGTTTTGGTGTAGGCAGTTCTGGCGCTTTGGTGGCAGCTGTTTATGCTAAATATGCGGTTTCACCTGTGACCCAGTCGGATGTGATGTTGGGCGACAACTTGAAGCAGCTCAAATTGACGTTAGCCAAGTTGGAGTCGTTTTTTCATGGTAAGAGTTCCGGTTTAGATCCGCTGATTTGTTATCTGAATTTGCCCATTTTGATCAAAGGTCAGGGCGATTTGGGTACAGTGGGAATTCCAACGGAGAATGCAGAAGGCAAGGGTGCCATCTTTTTGATGAATTCCGGTTCCCCAGGCAAAACCCAAAGTATGGTATCGATATTCTTGAATCGTTTGAAAGACGACGGATTTAGGAATATGGTGAAGACTCAGTTGAAGAAGCAGAACGACGATTGTGTGAAATCGTTTTTGAAAGGCGATACGTCCCAGTTGTTCGGTCATTTAAAGGGCTTGTCTCAGTTGTTGTTGGATAATTTCAGACCAATGATTCCCGATCATTTTGAAAAGGTTTGGCGTGAAGGCATTGATAGTGGTGATTATTACTTGAAATTGTGTGGCAGTGGTGGAGGAGGTTTTATATTGGGCTTTACCCAAGACTTTGAAAAAGCGCAATCGTTGTTGAAAGCGCATAAATTGCAGGTGATTTACAAAATGTAATCACTGCATGTTCGGTATTCAAAAAAAATACATCACTAGGTTTTTGTTGCTTTTGGGCGTCGTACGATGGTATAACCTTGCTTTGATTGCCGCTTCCCAGTATTTATTGTTCTGGCTCACATTTTCACAGCATGAATTGTGGCGTGTGTTCTACGATGTTAAACTGCATTGCATTGTGGCAGCGAGCATTTTTTCTGTCGCCGCGGCCTTTATCATCAATGCTTTTTACGATGTGGACAAGGACTTGGTGAACAAGCCAAAGCAGGTGGTCATGGGGAAATTGTTGGGGGAGTCGAGTTTGCTCAATTTATACGTTGTTTTGAATTTACTGGCGGTCGCTTTTGCGATGATGGCATCGGTAAAAGTGATGGTATTTTTTCTGTGTTACACGGTTTTCTGTTGGTTTCACAGTCATAAATTGCAGAAATTGCCGGTGGTAAGAGAGGTTTCGGCCTCTTTGTTAACGATGATTCCATTGCTCGCTATTTGGTTTCATTTTGGGCATTGGCATTGGGGTATGTTCTATTACATGGGGAGTTTAGGGATTCTGTTGTTTACGCGTGAGGTTGTGAAGGATATGGCGGGGCACAAGGGCAATTTGATCTTTGGTTATCATACAGTGGTTGTCGCGGCGGGGGTTCGGAGAACGCGTTGGGGTTTGGCGGCGATGAACAGTTTTGCCTTTTTTGCATATTTACTATTGAACTGGATTCAGTTGTTTCATCCTGTTTTACAGCATTGGAACCCAGATTATTATTTTTTGATATCGGGCGTGTCTCTTTTTACTTCGTTTTGGGTTTCTTGGGCGATGTTTTTTATTCGAGATGATTCAAAAATTGTGGTAATGGATGCTTTTTTAAAGTTGGGCGTGGTGATTCATTTGCTGAGTATCGTTACTCAGTAGTTTTGGAGGGAAGGCTACGGAATTAATTTGTAACTTGCGATAGTGACGGAGATTCAGACCCTTTTTGCGCATGTGTTGGTTCCGGTTCCGGTGCCAAAGACCTATACGTATCGGGTACCACATGATTGGAACGATTGGATTCATCAGGGATTGCGGGTGGCGGTTCAATTTGGACCGAAGAAGATTTATGCGGGGATTATATTGGAGTTGAGTGATTCGCCTCCAGAGGGATATCAAGCATCGTATATTTTGGATGTGTTGGACGATGCGCCCATTGTGAATCACAAGCAATTGCAGTTTTGGCGGTGGGTGGCAAAATACTACATGTGTTATTTGGGTGAGGTGATGGCAACGGCTTTGCCGGCGGGGTATCGACTTCAGAGTGAGACGAAGATCGTATTGCATCCCGATGCAGATTTGGAAGCGATCAGTAGGCCGGATGTCGAGGATTTGGAGTGGCAGATTTTGGAGCTGTTGGGAAAGAAGGATGGGATTTCGTTGGATGATATCCATCAGAAATTGGCTGTTAAAAATGTGCTAAAGCATGTTAAATCGTTGTATTTAAGGGGTTTGGTTGTGATGGAGGAGGAGTTGAAAGAGAATTATCGACCTAAGTTTGAGGAGTTTATACAGTTGTGTAGCATTTGGGAGGATTCGGAGTTGGCGAATCTGAGTTTGAATGCATTGGAGAGAAGGGCACCGAAGCAGTATGAGGCGATGATGCATATTTTGGGGACGGGAAAGCGGGAGTTAACGGTGGAGTCGATTGTGAAGGGTTTTGAGGTCGACAGGACGGTTTTGAAGCAGTTGGAGAAGAAGTTAATGATAGAGATCGTGAAGCGCCGCCGCGATCACCTTCAGGTGATCCGCGGCGGCGCGCAAGAATACCACCTCACCGAATCTCAGTCGCGGGCCCTCGGAATCATTCGCGCTGGATTTGAAGAAAAACAGCCAGCCTTGCTATACGGGGTTACGGGATCGGGCAAGACCCATGTCTATATGGAGTTGGTGAAGGAGACGTTAGCGGCGGGGAAACAGGTGCTTTATTTGTTGCCAGAGGTTGCATTAACGGAGCACATGGTGGCTCGGATGGGTGCTTTTTTGCCGGTGGAAATTGGCGTTTGGCATCACTTTTATAGTTCTCACGAGAGGACGGAGTTGTACGATCGGATCTTAAAGGACCAAATCCAGTTTGTGGTGGGTACCAAAGGGGCGGTGTTTGCGCCGTTTTCTAATTTGGGGTTGATTGTGGTGGATGAGGAGCATGAATCAACGTATAAGCAGTTTGATAAAAAGCCATTTTATCACGGTCGGGATTCGGCGTTTCAGTTGGCTAAGTATCATGGAGCCAATGTTTTGTTGGGGTCGGCCACGCCAAGCTATGAAATGCAGTTTGCCGTGCAGCAGCATCGTATGGTCATTGCCGAAATCACGGAGAAGTACGATGGCGGAAAACCAGCTGAGTTGATGTATTTGAATATCGGCGAGTTGAAGAAAACGGGTCAGATGAATTCTTTGTTTTCGGAGCCGGTGAGGATGGCCATTCAGAAGGCGATGGATGTGAAGCAGAAGGTGGTGGTGTATCACAATCGAAAGGGGTATGTGCCTTATATTGAGTGTGGGGATTGTGGGTTGACGACGCAGTGTAAGCATTGCGATATTTCGATGACCTACTATAAGAGTTCGGACAATCAGCGATGCAGTTATTGTGGGTTTCAGCAGCCGGTGCCATCGAAATGTGTGGCCTGTGGTTCTCAGGATTTGAAGTTGAAGGGGACGGGCACGGAGAAGTTGGCCGAGGAATTGGGTCAGCTGTTTCCAAAGGCTAGGGTGGCGCGGTTTGACCAGCAGAGCATGCGGAAGCGGGATGATTTTCAGAAGATTTTGACAGCGTTTGAGCGGGGTGATATTGACATTTTGGTTGGGACTCAGTTATTGTCGAAGGGGATTGATATTGAGAATATCGGCTTGGTTGTGGTGCCGGATGCGGATATGTTGTTGCACATTCCTGATTTCAGGAGTCATGAACGGGCATTTCAGCAATTGCAGCAATTGAGTGGTAGAATAGGTCGCCGCGCGGAGCGCGGCGTGATGATGTTACAGACATATCAACCGGAACATGAAGTATTGAAATCCCTGAAAGCCGATGATTACCAAGGGTTGATGCAAGTGGAAATGGAGCAGCGCGAAGCCTTCGGCTATCCTCCTTACACAAAGTTGATTAAGGTGGATGTGAAGCACATAGATGCACAAGTGGCGACCGAGGCCAGCCGTTGGCTGGCCGACCAATTGCGAAAGCAATTGGGGAACCTGGTGCTAGGGCCCCAGGTTCCGTCGGTCGCCCGCATAAAAAACCGATTCATCCAGCAAATTGTCATTAAGGTCCCCCGAGAAACCGCCCAACTGAACGCCGCAAAATTCCTATTGCAACAAGTTCGTGAGGCGGCCTTAGCGCACAACAGTTGGCGGTCGGTTCGCATCGACATTATCATCGATCCCAATTAATGACATTCCTCATCATTTTTTCCCAATCGGATGTCGTAAATTTGTAAAATCTT
>CANHXF010000089.1 GCA_947464515.1 Flavobacteriales bacterium | reverse complement strand
TTCTTCGAACCCCAATATTCAACACGCTGAGGGTTGTATTGCAAGAACCCTGCACCCGCAGAAAACTTATGATTCCATTGATGATTTTTTCCGATTGGCAATGTATTTTGCTTATTCAACAAGTAGATATAATCAAAATCAATAATTTTCAACTGGTTAACAAATCCCCAATTATTAGGCATGTTCACTAGAATTTTCTGACCCCCCGCAGTTGTAATAGCAGGGTATTTCAAACCAGTAAACAAAGCAATTGAATTACTGTAAGCCATAGAAACTGTGGATTGGTAAAAACCCACTCTGTAAGTAACATTCTTCGACTTGTTATATTCACCTGTTAAACCGGCAGAAATTTCCATAGACGATGGCATAGGGAAAAATTTATGACGATAATCTCCAATGAACATAGCAGCACCACCAACAAATGAAACGTTGATATTCTTTTGCCAATCACCCGTTGCATATTTAATCTCATCGAGAGACTTCACTTTAACCTTTCTTTCTCTCTTAACCGGAGGAATGATTACAGAGGCATAACTAGTTAATTTCTTTGAAGTTTTATCATTCAAGAAATACGACAACCCAAGGTGAAACTGAAAATACCCATCAGGCATCATACTCTTTGTACGCTTCTGTGTTTTAATATATCCTTGATTTACATAACCCGTGTAATAGTCACGCATTGTAGCAGAATATGGCTTTAAACCAGTATTCGGATCAATTGCCTCAGGTGAAGCATCATACCATTTCTGAATATCACCACCATACCAAACGCCTGAACCAAAGTCATCCAAATAGTCAGTAGTCGTAAACACACTTTTTATTTCTGCGTGGAAAGCAAATTTCTGCATCAAATAGGTTAACTGGAAGGATACATTCGCGCTTCCTGCTATTTTACCATATTGTTTTGCTCCTGATAGATAATTCTGTCCTTCTGTTCCAACTGAACGAAGGTTCATCATTTCATATTTATTCCCAACAATTTTATTCTGAGCGTCATAAACATTGGTAGAATACTCTCGGTATGGAGTATATCCAAAAACTCCCATTCCAAGTCCCAATTGAGAAATCCATTTTCCTTTTTGATATGGTTTCAGCGTGTAATTACGTCCGTCTCCCAACATCATCAACATGTCGAAATCTAAACCACCCATCTTTGTCAAAAAGGCATATCTCCAACCACTTGGGTCAGCAATATAACCCTGACTACCTTGCAAAAAGAAAGGTGCCATTCCAGAGAACAAAGCAGGTGCATTACGATAATGCATCGAAACATTTGTGCGCCAAGCTGAAAGTCTAAAAGCTGTGTTTTGACGTGCATTGTATTGCAAAAACGCCGACCCACTCAATTCCATAGTCGATGGCAAAGGAGAAAATTTATGACGATAGTCACCGCGGTATGTCGCTGCGCCGAACATCGCACCAGCCTCCCAAGACAATGGGCCTTTACCCAACATTCTTTGCAACATTGAGGAATCAACCGCAATTCTGCTAATCAATGTTGTATCAATTTTACGGTAAATCGGCGGGGGGAGTTGATCTTTCGTTAATTTAGGAATTTCAAAAGTCTGTCCATCAGCCAAGGTCAATTTAGTTGGGTTTCCTTCTAAATAAATCAACGCCAAGGTATCATTAATGCGCGTTGCATTATTATATACTGGATTACCCAAAGAATCTTCAACCTTCACAACTACAGGATTTCCGATAACTTTCAATTCAATCTTTCCAAACTTATGATTGCCACTTAAGATGAAATCCTTCTGTTGAGAGTATTCTGAAAGAGAACCCAATTTGTTCACTTCTAACGATGGTAATCGACTGTCGCTTCTTCGATCCAAAACTACATTCACAACATTGGACTCAGAATAAATCCCTGCCACTGCAATTTTCTCAGAGCCAGTTCCATTTCCTCCCGAAATCGACAATCCAACCTCAGAAGTTCCAGAAGTATTTCTATTGAAAGCAAACTCACCCAATTTCACATTCGATGCATCGATTGAATTGGCAAAATCAAGGTGTAAAACACCCATGCTTCTATCATCACCAGGAAGGGCATTCTCATTAAATGTCAAACCATCCAAAGAGTAGCTTATTCCATCAGAACCCACTTTTTCCAATAAAATATTCCCAGTGTTGTTGTAAAATTTGCTTCCAATCAATTGAAAATCAATGTCCATTCCATCTCTTAAATCCAAAAATGGTCCAGCTACGTAAATCATTGGCTCGCCAGAGTTAGATCCGCTTATTGAAATATTTGAAATTTTTACACTTTTCCTATACCAAAAAGGGTCGAAACGCATTGGCTGGATCAAATTCTGGAATTTCACATGCGATATTGCCACTGTTGAGGTCTCGTCGATCCCAACAATCATAAATCCATTACCTGGCATTGAAGGGTCTGAAGATTTAACGATCACGGGCGATTCAGAGGTTCCTTTAATCAACAGTGAGCCTTCTATTTGCAATGTTGCACCAGGTTCAAACACCACTGTTTGACCACTTTCGATTGTAAATGTCTCCCCTTTTTTAACAACTTGAGTCCCCGAAATATTTATTGCTGTTTGAGAAAACAACATCCCCGTAATCAATAAACTAAGGGTGAAAAGAAAGCCATTTTTTATCATATTATTCATGATTATCTCTTGATTTGAATCACTAAGGGTTCTTGGAACTGAATTGGTTTAATTTGAGTCTGAATGGAGAATTTATCAATCACTACGTATTGTAGTTGAGATATTTGATCTGATGTCAGTTCAATTGTGCCTCCACTAATTGTTTTTGCACCATCTTTAATGCCAACTAACTTAACGTCCATGTTGTCAATGGTATAGTTGAAGTTTGGCATATCAGGATGCATCGCTTTGAATGATATTTTTTTAGAATTTGACAATCTACCTAAGCTGATTGTCCTATCACTTGCGCCATCGACAATAATAAATGGCACAGGAATTTGCTGTATAAAAACGGAATCATTCAATAACACCATACCATCAGTAGAACTCATTTTGAATTTGCACCAACCTGGAGAATTCGGCGTGAATTTCACCAAACCATTCGATTTATCGATAGAGAGATTCGGATCACAATTACAGCTTGCCGAGCCCACATTAATTAAGTTGACATATCTAAGTTCAGCAGATTTGCCTTCGTAAAATGTCTGGAATGCATGGTCTGATTTACCAACAAACCCCTTAGGCATTACCGTGATTTTTAGTGACTCCTCAAATCCACCCTTGTTAAAAAGTAGGGAGTAGTTACCAGCAGTAGGAGGAATAAACAGCAATGTATCAGATTTCCATTTATTCAATGAGAAAACTTTATCATTTAGTGTCGCTGACACTTTCATTTTTTCATGATCCAACACTACAATCTTAACGGTATCTCCTGGACTGGCAGATTCAATATTGTAGGCCATCATGACAATACTATTTCTACCCTTTTCACCCTGAAACTCCAAACCACCATTTAGCAATTTGAATCGCAATAACATTTCACCCAAAAATGTCCGTACAACATTTGCTGGACCATGTTTAAACTTCCACTCAAGATAAATCTTCTTTTTTCCATCCGCCAATCCATTCAGTAAGTCCAAAGCGAATAATTTCTGAAATTCTAACCTTTTTGGATCATTCGCCGGTTTAGACAGGTAAAATTCATTCAGCTTGGTTAATTTATCAAATAATATATCACCCGTTCCTGGCTTGAAAAAGAATACATCACTAACACTGTAGCCATTGGGCTCATTATATTTCCCAGTAGTTGGATTATATCCACCCAAAGCTTCCAAATAGCGCTTATCTAAATCTTCAACGTAGTCATAGCAATCTTTCAAGGCAGGAATATTCATTTCCGACTTGGTAGATTTATTCAAATAATCTAAAAGACTATAATTGATTCGAAACCATTCAATAGGAATCTGCAATACCGTTAACGAAATAAATAGCAGATACAAAACACTAATCAACCGGAAACGAAGATTTTTAGACTTTTTTATTTTTACCGTACCTGCCATTTTATTTAACCATTATGATAGGACTCGCCATCATCGTAATACCACCTTTTTGGGAAGTCAAACGAATATTTTCAAATATAAAAGTTGTATTCTTTTGAGCATTATTTTCAAGTTCACGAATCTCATTCCTTAGGAAACGAGTCGCCGAATGAAACTTTTTGACATTACCATTTTCTGAAACAATTGCAACATCAAAATCAATGACTTGCCAAAAAACATTATCAGACTCTAACTTATTTGCTTTACTCAACTGCACTGGGTTACCATAAATATCCATTAATGACACTTTCGGTGGTCGAGGTAAGCTCGCAAAAAACACCGCTCGATCAATCACTTTTCCATTCTCAACCATTTGAATCTCAAACTTTCCCTCTTTCTCTGGAACAACCGTTAGAACCATACCTTTACGTTCAACGGCTGCTGTTTGTGAAACAAACTGGGCCCTTTCGCCCTTAGGGACAAAATTGGAATCCAAAGTAATGGTAAATTTACCACCCACTTCTGCACGCAAATTAGAGGTTTCGTGAATAAATCTGAATGCAGGAGACTCCACATTAAAACTAGATAAAAGGCGAGAATCGCCAATCTTTACCTCTAAACTATAGTTGCCCGCTTGCTTTGGAGTGTATACTAACCGATAATCTCCATTATTGTTAATTGGCTTGGATTCAACTAGCCCGCCATTGATCTTCACAGTAGGTAATATTCCCTTTTTCTGTGGGCGAATAACGACATCTAACTTCTCACCCAAAATCAAATTGCGCTTCATCTTCTGAATAAAGTCAGAATTGTCCAACGTCAGGATTTCAAATTTGGGCATCTCCAAATCTTTCTTTTTCAACACCAACAATGTGTTGTAAAGCATGACTGTTCTAAAATGCTCGAACACTGAAGGTAATACGCCGTTCGGGGTTTCTTTAAAATAAAAGTCAATTACTGGAAATTTTGAACCTACAAAATCCTCTGGCATGTCAAACTCGGATTTTACATCTTTTATTCCAACAGTGGAATAGGATTCAATGTATCCTGTCAGGATCGCTTTGACTTTAGGCCCTAATTCACCTTTTCTAATCTTTTTCTCTGCAAAATTATTCTCACGCAACCTGTCTCCTGATACGCCGGTCTGATTGGCAAAATCTAAATACTCCTTTTCAAGTGCTTCAATTTCAGAAGCAGCCTTCATCGTTGAAGTTTTTAGAGCCAATTCCATTGGATTAACCGAATTAAAACCCCTTAAATCATTCAACAATTTTTCATTTAATAAGTCCTGGGTAACTGCAACGCCCGAATATTGCATTACATACATACCCGGTGAGGAAAAGAAGATAAATAGAATAAACACCAAGTACAAGAAAGACAATTTCTTGAACGAGAAGTTCTTCGCCTTCGATATGGTAATCGTAGAACCCATTTTACGGCTTACTTACCGCTATTTAAAAATTGATTGTACTTTTCGTTGATAGAACGCATGTTTTGGTTGTAATTGCCCATCAACTCATTGAATTCCTGCATACTTTTTTGCATTTCCGCAGAACGACTGGCATTTGCCTGCATTTCTCCACGAATTTGTTGAACGCTCTCCGTCATATCCTTCAAACCCTTATTCAACTCACCTAAAGTTGATGCAAACTGAGACATAGCCGACTGATACCCACCCGTATCGGTAGCAGTACCATCCGCATTTTCATTTGTCAACTGAGGAAAAACTTGCTCCCAACGATACTCTTCGTCATCTGATTGTCTCTCGAAAGCAGAAATCAAAAATACGATTGCTTCGATACTCAAACCCAAGATGAACATTTCATTGGCGAAATTCCAACCCAAAAATTTAAACATGGCACCTACAAGTACCACCGCGGCTCCAAAACCATAAATAAAGGTAATGGGATCTAATTTGCCTTTTTTCTTATTGCTGCTCATAAAGATTTTTTTATTAAATTTGGTTATTTTTTTAGTAAGTGTTCTTGAAAACTATTCCAACTGGCATTTGCCTGATCGAGACCTTTTTTGGTTGCGGAACGCGTAGCAATCAAAGCGATTATTACAAACAAAACGAGCCCTAAAACAAAGAATATCAATTGCTTATTGAATTTTTCATCCAATGACGATTGCACAGCCTCTACTGTTTTGTTCTGATCGTCGAATTTCTTTTTGAATTCATCCAAGGCCAAATTCATTGCACGCTCATTTTGAGCTTGTAATTCTTGGGATCTTGTTATCTCTGAAGAAACCTTGGCTTGCATACCTTCCAAGGCAGAGGATAAAATCGCGTTTTTCTTATTGGCCTCGCGAAGCTCAGACCTGAGTGACTTAACCTCTTCAATCGCTTTACTAGAGCGGTCTAAGGCTTTTTTCAAGTCTGAAGTATTACCCACTTCCAAAGCAGTTTGGGCATTGCCGTACGACAATAAAACGAATGCAATAAATGTAGTTATTATCCTCATGGATGATGTTATTTGTTGATGCGAAATTAGGGGAGTATCAGCATAGAAACAACACCATAAAAAAAACGACATATTAAATTTGTATTTATATATTCTAATTCATTTCATGTTTCGCGCTTATATAAATTGTCGAATCCTCATTTTTCTTTTTGTGCTACGCCTCAATCCTCAGAATTGTTATCAATACCAATTATTTGCAAAATTCTGTTAAAGCAATATCCTTTCACTCATTAGAAACCACAATTCACAAAATTAGCCATCAAAATCAACAATGCCTTTAGCAACTATATGTAAAATGCCTTTAAATTGCGAGATAAGTTAAATTTTCATGAAAACAATCGGCCAAATATTAAAAAAGGATTATCTTCTTCTTAGAGAAAATGAGCTTTTTTCGGCTGACTTGGCGTCGAAATTGATTTTACATGCCCAATATCTTAGTTTTTGTGATTTCGCTGAATTCCGTTTGATGATCCCTTTCAATACCCCACAAAACATTATTGAGGTATTAAACAAATGGATAGCGCAACAAAATATTCCAGGTGCAATCAGAAATTACATCCC
>CANHXF010000088.1 GCA_947464515.1 Flavobacteriales bacterium | reverse complement strand
TATCACAGGTAAACTCGGTGCAAACCTCTCTCGCATTGAACAAGCCGTAAATGCTTCGATACAAGGTCTTCCCAAAGTTGAGGGCGGACAAGTATATTTATCACAAGCCCTGAATTCCGTGACCACCGCTGCTGAAAAAGCCATGGGTGAAATGAAGGATGAATTTGTCACCAACGAGCATTTGCTGTTGGGAATCCTGGATGGAAAAGACACAGCCGCCAATATTTTAAAAGACGCCGGCCTGAAACGCGCCGATCTGGTAAAAGCAATTCTAGCCTTGCGCGGTGGAAATAAAGTCAATTCTCAAACCGATGAAAATCAGTTTAATTCCCTTAAAAAATTCGCCCTCAACCTCAACCAAATGGCTAGAGAGGGAAAGTTGGACCCCGTAATTGGTAGAGACGATGAAATCCGTCGCGTACTGCAAATACTATCCCGTCGTACCAAAAACAACCCCGTATTAATTGGTGAGCCCGGCGTCGGAAAAACCGCAATTGCCGAAGGTTTGGCGATGCGTATCATTCGCGGCGATGTTCCTGAAAACTTGAAATCCAAAGTGATTTACAGCTTGGATTTGGGTGCCTTGGTTGCGGGTGCCAAATACAAAGGAGAATTTGAAGAGCGTTTGAAAGCCGTAGTGAAAGAAGTGACCGGTGCCGCGGGTGAAGTAGTTCTTTTTATTGATGAGATTCACACCTTGGTAGGTGCCGGACGTAGTGACGGTGCTATGGATGCGGCAAACATCTTAAAACCCGCTTTGGCAAGGGGGGAACTGCGCGCTATCGGAGCGACAACCCTCGCTGAATATCAAAAGTATATCGAGACCGACAAAGCCTTGGAACGTCGTTTCCAAAAAGTGTTGGTGGAAGAACCCGATACCCAAGAAGCCATTTCTATCTTGCGTGGCTTGAAAGAGCGATACGAAGTGCATCACAAGGTTCGCATCAAGGACGAAGCGATTATTTCTGCCGTGGAGATGAGTCAGCGATATATCAATGATCGTTTTTTACCCGACAAAGCAATCGACCTGCTGGATGAAGCCGCATCTAAGCTCCGTCTAGAAATGGATTCCGTGCCTGAGGAACTCGACGAAATGAATCGCCGGATTATGCAGCTCGAAATCGAAAGAGAAGCCATCAAACGGGAAAGCGACACATCGAAATTGAATAAACTCAATGAAGACATCGCCAACTTGAGTGAAAAACGCAACGCCCTCAATGCCCAATGGGAAAATGAAAAAGGCGTGTTGACTCAAATACAGCAGAAAAAAGCGACCATCGAATCGTTAAAAATCGAAGCGGACCAGGCCGAACGCGACGGAAATTATGGTCGTGTAGCTGAAATCCGATACGGTCTGATCAAAAAGAACGAAGAAGACCTCTTTAGCTTGAGCCTAAAATTGGGCGATTCTCGCAATGGTCAACTTATGGTGAAGCAGGAAGTGGACGCCGAAGACATTGCTGAAGTCGTTAGCCGATGGACCGGAATTCCGGTGAATCGTATGTTGCAAAGCGAACGCGAAAAGCTCCTCACCTTGGAATTGGAACTACACAAACGCGTGGTAGGTCAGGAAGAAGCAATAGCCGCCCTATCCAATGCCATTCGCAGAAGTCGCGCCGGCCTACAAGACCCCAAAAAACCCATCGGCAGTTTCATATTCCTTGGAACTACGGGTGTGGGCAAGACGGAAGTCGCCAAAGCCCTCGCTGAATTTTTGTTCAATACGGACAATGCAATGGTGCGCATCGACATGAGCGAATACCAGGAAAAGCATACTGTTAGCAGATTGGTTGGTGCCCCTCCGGGTTATGTTGGATACGATGAAGGGGGGCAGTTAACCGAGGCCATCCGCCGTAAACCCTACAGTGTTGTATTGTTGGATGAAATCGAAAAGGCCCATCCCGATGTATTTAATATCTTGTTGCAAGTTTTGGACGATGGTCGTTTGACCGATAACAAAGGTCGAACTGCGAATTTCAGGAATACGATTATCATCATGACGAGCAATTTGGGCTCTGAGGTGATACGTGAAAAGTTTGAGCACATCGAGTCTGGGGATCGGGATGCCATCGTTGCGAGCGCAAAAAGCGAGGTCTTTGATTTATTGAAGCGCAGTATCCGTCCGGAATTCTTAAATCGCATCGACGAAGTGGTGATGTTTGAGCCTTTGGGACGCAGCGAGATCCATCGAATTGTGGAATTGCAGGTTGACATGATTGTGGAACGCTTGAAGGACAACGGCATCGCGTTGACAGTTACAGCGGCGGCGGTGGATTGGTTGGCTCAGTTGGGTTATGATCCTCAGTTTGGCGCTAGGCCTTTGAAGCGGGTATTACAAAAGCGGATTTTGGACGAACTGAGCAAACAAATTCTGATGGGAAAACTCTCTAATAACGGAAATGTGACTGTTGATTTGGCGGGATCTGAGCTTGTTTTTGAAAGTTTGTAAGCCCTAAACCAAAGTTTAACATCTTTGGCAAACGATTTGCAAGGGTAGGTCGTCTTTGAACCCTAACATGACTTTTCTATTCACCGCACTCAGTATACTTTTTGCTCCTGTCCAGGCTTCTACTGGGATGGCCGAGACAACGACAGATACCCTCTACCCCGTTTCTACGATTTATAATAAGCAAAAATTTGTTTATCAACTCATTACCCAAGAGTACATTACCAACGAGAATGATTTCTTTTTGGATGTGAAATTGGACACCTGTTTTTTGATTTTTTCCAGAACCGAAGGCGTGAATACGTTTGAGATGGGCTATTACGGCGATGCGATGGGCGGTAAGCCATGGAAAAAAGCGAATAGTATTCAGCAGCAGCCATTGCAGGTAAAATTCAACAGCAGGGGCGCGGTGGAAGAATTGGTAAACTGGACAATTTTTAGGGATGCGTTATTGAGTGGCATTTCCAAGCAGGCGACAGCCAATTTGATCAGTTCAGAAAAGTTTGATGAGGAGCGTATGCGATTGAACAGCGAAAAAATCATTCGCCGTTTGGTGATGGAGGATGTAAATTATCTTTTTGATTTATGCGACGATACGATTCGTGAGGATGGCGAGTACATTCGGGTAAAGCCGGTACGATCTCCATTTAGTGGTGAGGATATGTACTTACAGGGAAATTTAACCACGGAACGACCTGCGGGCTCTAAAAATACAGTGAAGATTTTCACCAAGAATGCCGCCGGGGTTTATGAAAAACCAATTTTGTTAGAGGAGTGCAATGAATATGCAAAAGCGGCGGCGGCGAATAGCTCTGAGCCCTTATCTGAGATTCAAAGGGTTGGACTAAACAACGAGGTGGAGTATCAATACAATTCCGCGAAAAAGATTATTTCAAGGGCCATTTTCTCTGATGTTTTGGCCATCAATTTCCAGTCGAGAGGAAATATCCGCACCTACACTTTGTGGGATTCTAAATAGAATTCATTTTAATCCCCTCAATTTATCACAGTACTCAATTTGAGGCATTCCAGGATTTGTCATTGTGACTTGACAAATTCTAATTCCACGCTATAAAAAAATCCCCTCGTTTGTTAACGAGGGGATTTTTAGAAGATGATTGATATCAGCGCGCTGATTATCCTTTCATGATCTGATCGAAGACAGCTTTGAAGCCGGCTGGATCATTCATAGCCAAATCGGCTAGGACTTTGCGGTTGATTTCAAGGGCGCTGCTGTTAAGCTTACCCATGAATTTGCTGTAACTAACACCGTTGATACGACAAGCAGCGTTAATACGCACGATCCACAAAGAGCGGAATTCGCGTTTCTTAACACGGCGGTCACGGTAGGCATAGGTTAAACCTTTTTCTACTGCGTTTTTGGCAACGGTCCAAACGTTTTTACGACGACCAAAGTAACCTTTGGCGAGTTTGAGGGTCTTTTTGCGGCGAGCTTTACTCGCGACGTGGTTGACGGATCTTGGCATATTATTTTAGTTTAGTGGCTTGAGCGGCGATCTATTACAAAGGCGCTTTTGTGCTCCGGCCAAAGTTTGTTTTAATTATTTTCCGATGCGAAGCATGAATTTAACGTTGCTCATGTTTGTAACATCAACAATCGCATCATTACCCAAAGCGCGCTTACGCTTGGTTGATTTCTTGGTCAAAATGTGATTTTTGAATGCTTTCGCTCTTTTTACTTTTCCAGATCCGGTTACTGTGAACCTTTTTTTGGCGCTGGAATTGGTCTTCATTTTAGGCATATCCTGAATTCTTATTTTTTAAACGTTTATTTTTTAACTTTTGGTGCCAAAATGATGGCAACCTTTTTTCCTTCTTCTTTGGGCTCCGACTCTAACTTAGCGTATCCTTCGTCGATCAATACATTTGCATAACCCATCAACAAATCGATACCACGTTGCTTGTAGATAATGGTACGACCTCTAAAAAACACGTAGGCACGTACTTTATGTCCTTGCTCCAAGAAATGCTTTGAGTGCTTGATTTTGAAATCGATATCGTG
Organism: Flavobacteriales bacterium; assembly: GCA_947464515.1. Classification (GTDB taxonomy): domain Bacteria; phylum Bacteroidota; class Bacteroidia; order NS11-12g; family UBA955; genus UBA955. The sequence continues at coordinate 2,571 of CANHXF010000088.1, read as the reverse complement.
TTCGTCTGTATTTGGACCGAAACGAATCTCCTTCACCTCTTGCTTCACTGCATTTGCTTTGATTTCCTTTTGTTTTTTCTTTTGCTCATACAAGAATTTCTTGTAATCTACAATTTTACAAACTGGAGGATCGGCTTGTGGAGAGATTTCCACCAGGTCCAATCCCAATTCATAGGCAACTTCCAAAGCCTTGGCTGTGGGGTAAACATCCACAGGCATGTGCTCTCCTACCACCCGCACATTGGCAGCGGTAATTAGCTCATTGATCTTGTGGAGAGCCTCTTTCTTTACGAACGGTCTTCTGCTATATCCTGGTTTCATCTATTAATATATCAGCTAGTTGCTGAATTCCCATGGTACCCAAATCGAGACCGCCGTGCTTCCGAACTGATACTTGCTGTTCGTTGGCTTCCTTCTCTCCTACAATTAACATGTAAGGGATTTTGGCGATTTCGGCGTCGCGGATTTTCTTGCCCGCTTTCTCGGCCCGAGTGTCCAAGGAGGCGCGAATATCGTGCTTTTTTAAGAAATTTACAACCTCTTGTGCGTAATCTGTAAATTTATCGCTAATTGGCAATATCACCACCTGTTTTGGAGCCAACCAAGTTGGGAAATTTCCAGCATAGTGTTCTAGCAAGAAACCAATGAAACGCTCATGCGTGCTCAATGGCGCCCGGTGAATGATAATGGGCCTCTCCTTCTCATTTTTCTCGTTGATATAACTCAAATCAAATCTTTCCGCTTGCGCAAAATCCACCTGATTTGTTGCCAACGTGAATTCACGTCCAATTGCACTCCAAACCTGAATATCAATTTTGGGTCCGTAGAACGCCGCTTCATCTTCTACTTCTACATAGCTCACGCCCATGCTTTGCAAGACGCGACGCACCATGTTTTCTGTCTTCTCCCACAATTCTGGCATGTCGATGTACTTCTTACCCAACTTCTCCGGATTGTGCTTAGAGAATCGCATCACATACTTATCGATACCAAACTTCTCGAAATATTTCAAATACAAGGCATTCACCCCTTTGAATTCTTCCTCAAACTGTGCTTCGGTGCAATAAATGTGTGCATCGTTCATTTGTAAACTGCGCACCCGCATCAGACCAAACAACTCACCGCTCTGCTCGTAGCGATAACAAGTACCGTATTCAGCAAAACGCAAAGGCAATTCCTTGTAAGTATGCGGCAAAGCCTTATAAATCTTGTGGTGGTGAGGACAGTTCATCGCCTTGAGATAATACTTCTCCCCATCAATTTCCATGGGAGGGAACATACTATCTGCATAATAAGGTAAGTGTCCACTCTTCAAGTACATGCTTTCCTTGGCGATGTGCGGCGATTTCACACGCTGATACCCCGCCTCTTTCTCCGTTTTCTTGGCATACGTTTCCAAGGCTTCAATGATGATACCACCGTTAGGCAACCAAAGTGGCAATCCTGGACCGACATCGTCATCAAACGTATAAATTTCTAACTCCTTACCCAACTTACGGTGATCGCGCTTCTTCGCCTCTTCCATGCGCTCCAAGTGCTCATCCAACTCCGACTTCTTAGGGAAGGTTACTCCGTATATTCTTGTTAACTGTTTGTTCTTTTCGTTTCCTCTCCAATATGCACCGGCGGTATTCAGCAATTTAACTGCTTTGATATGTCCGGTATGAGGGATGTGTGGGCCACGACATAAATCGGTAAAATTGCCCTGCTCATAAAATGTGATGCTTCCATCTGCCAAATCTTGGATCAATTCCAATTTATAGGGATCGCCTTTTGAGGTAAAATAGGCAGTAGCATCGGCTTTTGAAACATCTTTTCTTACAAAGACGCTGTTATTTTTCGCCAATTCCAACATCTTTTTTTCCAAAGCCTCGAAAGACTCAGATGAAAAATGCTGATCTCCAAAATCTACATCGTAATAAAAACCACTGTCAACCGCTGGACCGATCGCCAACTTCACACCCGGATACAATGCTTCTAGCGCTTCCGCCATTAAGTGTGCACTCGAGTGCCAATAGGTCTGCTGACCTTCCTTGTCTTTCCACGTAAGCAATTGCAAGGCAACGTCTGTTGTAATAGGCCGACTGGCATCCCAGACTTCCTTGTCCACTTTGGCGGCGAGCACGTTACGTGCAAGGCCCTCGCTGATCGACAGGGCCACATCCATGGCTGAAGATCCACTGGGGTAGCTGCGAACGGCGCCGTCTGGGAAGGTGATGTTGATTTGCATACGTTTCAATTTTTCAATAAGGGCTACAAAAATACTGAATCGTTTTGGCATTTGAACGGAGAAAGATTTGGGAATTTCACAAAAAACTTTGGTCGATGCACTTGTAAACGAATTTCGATAATACTATATTTGCAGCCCCATTGGTGAGGTGGGTGAGTGGCTTAAACCACCAGTTTGCTAAACTGACGAACGGGAAACTGTTCCGGGGGTTCGAATCCCCCCCTCACCGCAAAAGGAAGTTTCATCGCTTCCGAAACAAATAAACCGTTGTTCTGCAACGGTTTATTTGTTTTATGGGGTTTTGCACTTTTCTCGTTTTGTTAGATTTAAAATGCGAATGG
>CANHXF010000087.1 GCA_947464515.1 Flavobacteriales bacterium | reverse complement strand
TTCCAACAATTGGGCTTCGGCATAAAGATAATCTTTGTTGTTGGGAGAGTATTTCAATGCCAAGTCCAAATGATAAAGTGCCATGCTGATGTTGGCTTTGTGCATGCCTGATTTGGGTATTTCGTTTGTGTTGGAAGTGCTCGATTCGCCAGTAAAAGCTGCGTTCCCAGAATTTATCGCGGCACTTGTATTCCCCTGAGAATAAATGGAATAGTCTTTGGCCGACAATTGCGAAAGTCGGAAATACGCACCCGAAATAAACTGGGCATCGTTGTTTAAAGGACGCATTTCCGTTGATTTATTATTGATACTCAGATTTTTTTGAGTAGAATCGATCAGTTTCTGAAAAAGCTGTTGTGCTTCGTGGAATGCCTCTTCTTGGAATTTAGATTCAGCCAGGAAATAATCAGATTTTAGTCGGGCTGACGCCACATTGGGATTTGCCGAGACATTGCTTTCGGGCAGTGCCAAAAGCGTATCAATTTGACCATGTAAAATGGTAGGGAACACGAATGCTCCCATCACAAAAACGATGTTTAATGCAAGATTTTTTAGCCGATTGAGCTGAAATCCCCCACGCTGTATACTTGGCTGGCAATTTGGGCTCCGCTGATTGCAACAGAATTCCCGATCATACTGTCGTGACAGTTGAAATCGCGAAGTGAGCAATTCTCTTGTATGATGCTGTTGCTGATGTTGCAATTTTCTAGCTCGGTTTTATTGCCAATGCTAACATAGGGTCCAATTTGGCAGTTTTTCAAAGATACGCCATCTCCAATAAAGCAAGGTTCGATGATTGTAACACTTTCATCGAATCGAGAGGCTACGCCAACGAATTCTGAGGCTTTGTTTGCCAAAACGCGTTGGTTGGTATATACGGTAGCGGCGTAATTTCCGCAATCTAGCCACTCATCAACCGCGCCTGGGACAAACTGCATCCCTTTGGCTTTCATGTTTTCCATGGCATTGGTGAGTTGGTATTCGCCTTTTTCCTTTAGGTTGTTATCGATAAGATATTGGAGCTCGCTTTCCAAAGTTTCGCCGCTCTTGAAATAGTAGATTCCGATGATGGCCAAGTCAGAAACAAATTCGGTGGGTTTTTCCACGAAATCGGTAATGATATTGTCTTCGTTGTATTTCACAACGCCAAATGAGCTTGGGTTATCGACCTTATGCACCCAAATCACACCGTCTTTGGTTTTGTCGAGGTTGAATTCAGTTTTAAACAATGTATCGGCAAAGGCCACAATCACATCGCCTTTAAGGCATTCTCTGGCACAAAGAATGGCATGACCTGTACCTTCTGCAACGTCTTGGTAGAAGATTTTCCCTTCGGCGCCTACGCTTTTTGCGATGTCTTTGAGTTCGCTTTCTACAGCATCGCCAAAACGACCTACTACGAAACCAATTTCTTCAATGGGCTCACCACACACGTCGGCTATGTCTTTGATTAGCCAATGAACGATTGACTTGCCACCAACTTTGATTAGGGGTTTAGGAGTAGTAAGGGTATGGGGCCGCATGCGTTTTCCCATTCCGGCCATAGGGATAATTAATCTCATCTTGGTTGTGTATTAGAATTGTAAAAATCGGCGCAAAGGTAAGGATTGCGTATTAATTTAATGTTAGGCTGGTTTAACGCCAGTGCTACCGTAACCTCCGGCACCTCTTTCGGTGGAATTGAGTTCAGTGGATATTTCCCAGTTTACTCTTTCGTACTTGGCGACAATCATTTGGGCGATGCGCTCTCCGTTTTGAATCTCGAAGGTTTCTTGTCCGTGATTGATGAGTAGCACTTTGATTTCGCCTCTATAATCGGCATCGATGGTTCCTGGGCTGTTCAGGACGGTAATTCCGTGTTTTAGGGCCAGGCCGCTCCGCGGCCTGATTTGCGCTTCGTGCCCTTCGGGCAGTTCGATGAACAACCCCGTTGGAATGAGTATCCGAGCCCCAGGAATGAGCGAAATAGATTCTTCAATATTGGCATGCAAGTCCATACCCGCACTCAAATCCGTCTGATAGGCAGGGTTGGGATGGGAAGATTGATTGATGATTTTTACGTTACACATGATTCTATGTTAGGCAGAAAGTTTTCGGGCAAATCGCTTTTCAATGATATACAAAACGCCGAAGTAAATGGGAACCAAAATCCAATAAACCCCGTGATGAATATTCGGAAAGAGATGAGGTAAAAACGTAATTGGGCCCACTGAAACCAATAAAGTTGTAAGTATTATCGGCAACTGATATGGAATAGGGTAGTATTTTTGACCAAACCAATAGCCCAAGATCACCAATGTAGCGTATGCTGCGAGTGTGGTGTAGGCCGAAGCAACAAATCCGTATTGTGGGATAAAAATGTAGTTTCCAAAAATGGTGACAATGGCTCCGAACAATGCAATGAGTCCGCCCATTTGAGTTTTTCCGGAGAGCTTATACCAAATACTGAGGTTGTAATACATGCCTAAACAGAGGTTGGCACCCAACAAAACGGGGACAATACTCAAGCCTCGCACGTTTTCATAGTATAGAGGTTTTTGTAACAATAACGGAGCGAGCCAAGGCATGCAAATCATCGTGACTAGAAAAATCCCACCGCTTACGTAAACAAAGTATCGCATCACCAACGCATAGGTCTCCGGTGCATCTTTATCACCCGCTTTTCCAAAAAAGAAGGGTTCTGCCGCAAATCGAAACGCTTGCACAAATAGGGTTAAAACCAAGCTCAATTTGTAAAAGGCGCTATACATACCGGCTTCGGCATCGCCTGCGTCAGCTGGAAGCATTTCCTTGAGTAAAACACGATCCAAGGTTTCGTTGATCATTCCAGCCAACCCAACAATTACCAAAGGCAACGAGTAACGGAGCATCGTTTTTAGTAATCCAAGATCTAACCCCCATTTGAGGTTTTGCCATGTTTTTGACAACAACGGCACGGTGACGATAGAGGCCAACAAGTTGCTCAGGAAAATATTGGAAATCATGTTGGCCGGTTGAGCCTGATCCAAACACCAAACGCCAAATGCCAACGCTTGTGCGCTGCTTCCGCTTTCGGGGGAAGTGAGATAATCGCCAAGCCAAGGGCAAGCAACCAAAAAGAAGAGGTTTGCGCCAATGTTAACCCCAATGTTTGTGAGTCGGATCCAAGCAAATGACCAAGGTTTTTCTTGCTGACGTAACCACGCGAACCCCAATGCAGTGATGGCGTCGGCCGCTAATATCAAGGCAAAATAGGAGGCGAACTGCGGAAACTGAGGATACCCAATCCAATGCATGATTTCGAATCCAAATAGACGTGAAATGAGCACGGCGGTTAAGCCGGTTATGATTAATGTATGCGTTGCTGTGGCTAGAACTTTGGCGGGCTGGCCGGTTTTTTTGGAGAAATGGAAGAAGGCCGTTTCCAAGCCCATGGCAAAAACGATGGCCAAAAAACTGGCATAAGTAAACATGACACTCACGATGCCATAATCGGCGGCGCCAGATAATTTACTCAGATAAAGCGGTACGAGGAGAAAGTTCAAAAAACGACCTAGCATCGTGCTAAGACCATAAACGGCGGTTTGGGAAGCCAGTTTTTTGATAACACTCATGGTGCGAATATAGTATTTGTAGGCAAGTATTGGCTCAGGTATTCCTTGGCGATCGGACCTTGGTTAAACAGTAAATCGATGGCAGAAACTTCGCTGCGAAATCCAAATTTTACATCAAACACTTGGGGGTAAGGTTTTATTTGGATGATGTTTTGCTGAGTTTCCTTAGATGTGGATTCGAACAAACTCATTCCGAGTTGTGCAAATAGCAATTGATTCCAGGGATAAAGTAAATCGGCTAGCATCACTGGCTGGGCATCAAGAATCGACCAAAAACGGTAATCGTAAAATTCAAAAAATGGAGATTTTCCGTAAGCAGTTTGCCAAGCGTGTTTGTGATCCCTAATCCAGTTTTCGTTGTAGTTGATGCGTACTTGGGTGATTGGATTGTGCTTGTCGTCCTGTGTGATTGGAACCGTTAATGTCTGAATATTGTTGGGCCCCGCGATATTATATCTATTGGGTTTATTGAGCGCGGAAAAGGGTGGAAGGCTGGTTATGCCCTCAGTGCCTTCTGAATCCGATGGGTAATCTACTTGTTCAACGGAGTTGGCAACATTTGTTCTCAAAGGAATTTCCGCAATACCACAAATGCCATTTACAATTGTTTGAATAGAAGGCAGTAGTGGCGAAGTCTCTTTTTTCACAGCGAAAGATCAATTGGATTGAACAAGGGTTTCACGGTGAGTGTATCGGGACAGATTAGTAATAATTCCTTGAATGTTTTTTTCAGGATGGGATGCTTTTTTTGCGGAATAATTTCTGCTATCGGTGCAAGGACAAAACGACGTTCATGCATCATCGGATGAGGAACAGAGAGGTTTTTGTCGCGAATAATTTGATTGTTATATAGCAATATGTCTATGTCAATTATCCTTGGCCCCCACTTCATCGTTCTATGTCGTCCCATCTGCTTTTCAATCCTCAAACAGCGCTCCAACGTCTGCAAAGGAGTAAACGGCGTGGTAATACAAACAGCCATATTCAAAAAAGCGGGTTGATCTTCATTGCCCCAGGCGGCGGTTTCGTAAACACTTGATACGCGGGTTATCGGACCTATTTGTTGGATGATTTGAACCATGGCCAACGCCAAATGCTGGGTTCTATTTCCCATATTTCCACCCAAACCTAGGACCACTTGATTTTCGATGTTCATCGCGGTTGCGAAGATAAACAGAAGCGCGGGGTTGCAAGAGAAAACCTATTTTTGTAGTCAATGAAAAAGTACATTATCGTTTTGATTTGCCTTTTTTGGGCTAAAATTGGATTGTCGCAATCGATTATTCGCGGATTCAATACCCAGCAAACACCGCTGTGGGAAATGCGTTCATTCAGCAACGACCCCTTAAAAGTGAGGTATTATACATTTCCAAATGGACTTACGCTAATCACATCGAACCAAAAGGTATCGCCAAGAGTGTACACGATGATTGCGGTGCGGACGGGTTCAAAGAACGACCCATCAACCAATACGGGTTTAGCGCACTATTTGGAGCATATGTTGTTTAAGGGAACCGATAAATATGGTAGTTTGGATTGGGCCAAGGAAGAGCCACTTCTGAAACAGATTGATGGCCTTTATGAATTGTATAATCATACAACAGACCCATCGAAAAGAAAGAGTATTTATCGCGCGATCGATAGTATAAGTCAGGCCGCGGCAAAATTCGCCATCGCCAATGAATACGATAAAATGTGTCAAGCTTTGGGTGCTGAGGGTACCAACGCATTTACCAGCACCGACGAAACGGTTTACATCAACGATATCCCCTCAAACATGGTCAGTAAGTGGCTGAGTTTGGAGGCTGAGAGGTTCCGCAAGCCCATTTTGCGATTGTTTCACACGGAATTGGAAGCGGTATATGAAGAGAAGAATATCTCATTGGACCGCGATGGCGATAAAGTCTACGAGAAGTTATTCGCCGAGTTGTTTAAAGGTCATAATTACGGCTTGCAAACGACCATTGGAACTGTGGAACACTTAAAAAATCCGAGTTTGGAGGCGATTCGCAATTATTACAACGAGTATTATGTCCCCAACAATATGGCTATCATTATGAGTGGCGATTTTGATCCTGATGCCGTGGCGGCGGAAGTGGCGGCGAAGTTTTCCTACATGCAGAAAACGGATATCATGTCGTATGTTTTTAAGGAAGAAACATCAATCAATAAAGAGAGAAGTTTTGATGTTGTTGGACCGGATGCAGAGAACGTTACCATTGGATTTCGGATTCCAAATGCAGGTACGGAGGAAGCGCGTGCGGCAAAGTTGATCGATTTGCTTTTGAATAATTCTGTGGCAGGCTTTATCGATTTGAACTTGGTTAAAGATCAAAAATTACTGTCGGCCAATAGTGGAGTTGAGCAAATGATGGATTACGGGGTGTTTATGCTCACAGGAAAACCGAAAACAGGTCAGACCTTGGAGGAAGTGAAAGATTTGTTGCTAGGTCAGTTGGAAAAAATCCGAAAAGGCGAGTTCGATAAATCGATGTTGGATGCAATTTTATTGAACGAGGAGATTTCAAATATTACCAAGTATAAAGACAATGAAAGTCGTTGTTTCTTTTTGAAAGACGCCTATGTTCAAGGTATCGATTATCGTGATGCATATAATGATTTGGCTGCGATGCGTGAGATGAACAAGGATTTCATTGTGGACTTCGCGAATTTGTTTTTGAATCAGGATCGCATCGTGATTTATAAGCGCAAGGGCGAAAGTGCTGTGGCGGAAAAAATCGAAAAACCTGAGATTCATGCGGTGGAGTTGAATCGCGACAAACAAAGTCAGTTTGTAAAGCAGTGGTTGGCGATGCCATCTAAGGCTATTTTGCCCGAGGCTGTAAATTTGAAGGAGGTTGTAAAACGTGAATATGTAGGGCCTGCGGTTCTGAATTATGTTCAAAACGTCGACAATAAATTGTTCGATCTCACGTATCGATATGATTATGGAAAGTGGCACAATAAGTCGCTTTCGTTGGTTGCGCCATACATGAAATTGGTGGGTACCAAGGGTTATTCTGCGGCCGATATTAGCAAGGCATTTTATCGTTGGGGCTGCAATTTTGCGTTTATGGAGGGAAATGAGCATTACAATATTTCTGTAAGCGGTCCCGAGGAGTTTTTTGATTCAGCGGTGTGGTTACTGGATCGATTGATGAATGAACCTGCGGTGGATGAGGTGGTTTGTAAGCAATTGGTTCAGGACATTTTGAAGAACAGAGCAGATGCAAAACTCAATCCAGCGGCAATCAGACGTGCGCTATCTCAATATGCCATTTATGGCCCTCAGAACCCGATGACATGGACTTTATCGAATCAAGAATTGGAGAAAATGAAGGCGGAGGACATCGTGAAGTTGTTGAAAGGATTCAAGAACATTAAGCATTCGGTGGATTATTACGGACCGAGGGAACAGGCAGCAGTGGCAAAAACAATTTTAACATTGCATGCCCTACCTGCGGATCAGACC
>CANHXF010000086.1 GCA_947464515.1 Flavobacteriales bacterium | reverse complement strand
ATTTGAATCGATTTCACCGAAACATGTGGGAATATATGTTTGTGGACCTACGGTTTATGGGCCGCCGCATTTGGGTCATGTTAGGGGTCCGATTGTGTTTGATGTGCTGCGCAGATATCTTATTTTGCAAGGCTACAAAGTTCGTTTTGTCAGGAATATCACTGATGTGGGTCATTTGGTTGGCGATGCAGATGAGGGCGAAGACAAACTTGCCAAGCAGGCGAAGGTGGAGCAATTGGAGCCGATGGAAGTCGCCCAAGCTTATACCGATGCCTACAATTCGGTAATGGATCGCATGAATGTTATGAAGCCTAGTATCGAGCCGCGAGCTACGGGTCATATCATCGAACAGATTGAAATGATACAAACCATCATCGAAAAAGGATTGGCTTATGAGGCAAATGGGTCGGTTTATTTTGATGTGATGGCTTACAATACACATCAGCATTATGGTGTGTTGAGCGGTCGGGTTTTGGAAGATTTACAGGCGGGGGCGGGCAATCAAAGTCGTTCTTTGGAAGGCCAAGACGAAAAACGCAATCCCAATGATTTTGCTTTGTGGAAGCGGGCATCGGCGGAACATATTATGCAGTGGAGTAGTCCTTGGGGCAAGGGGTTTCCGGGTTGGCATATAGAATGTAGCGCAATGAGCGCCCGGTATTTGGGAGAACAATTTGATATTCACGGTGGGGGTATGGATTTGCTGTTTCCACACCACGAGTGTGAAATTGCTCAAAGCACGGCGGCGCACAATCACAGCCCTGCCAAATATTGGATCCACCACAATATGATTACAATCAACGGTCAGAAAATGGCCAAGAGTTTGGGTAATGGCATTATGGTGGAGCAACTTTTTTCAGGGGATAATCCATTGCTGGCCCAGGCCTATAGTCCTATGACGTTGCGCTTCTTTGTTTTGCAAGCACATTACCGCGGGACTTTGGATTTCAGTAACGATGCTTTGCTCGCGGCCCAAAAGGGTTGGAGTAGAATGCAAACGGCGTTTAAGTTGGTCGATAGCCTGCAAACGGTTAGTGTAGATGCCACATGTAACGTTGATGACATTGTTTTAGGGATACAAGAAAGTCTGAACGACGACCTAAATACGCCACAGGTAATTGCTCATTTGTTTGAATTGGCTCGCAGAATCAATGTGGTTAACGATGGCAAGGATAGTATCACCGAGGCAACCAAACTGACAATCAAATCGATCATTCATGATTATTGTGAAGGTGTTTTGGGCATGAAGGCCGAAGACGGCGCTGATAATTCTGGACTAGACGATGCGATGTCGATCCTATTGGAACTGAGGGGCAAAGCAAAAACAGATAAAAACTGGGCCTTGAGTGATCAGATTCGGGATGCTTTGAAGGAAAAAGGTTTCGAAATCAAAGACGGAAAAGAGGGAACGACTTGGAATAAGATTTAATTCAAGTGATTTTATAATAATAAATTATGCCAGGTCACTTCACCTTTTACTGCAATAAAATAGAAAACGGTGTCGCGTTTTTCGACGAGGTAGAGGCCAAGCACGCCATTCAGGTACTCAGATATTCAGCGGGCGATGAAATTCACTTCACCAATGGCCTGGGCATGCATATGCGGGGTATAATTGAAAGTGCAAATAAAAACGGATTTCAAGCCAGAATCACAGAATCGATAGCGGTGGAGAGACCGGCGGAACTTCACCTACTGATGGCCATCTTAAAGGCGGGTGATAGAATGGAATGGGCCTGTGAGAAAATTACCGAGCTGGGTGCAACGAGTCTTACACTTTTTCAGAGTGATCATGGTGAGCGGGGCAAGGTCAATGTTGAGCGAATGAAGAAAGTAGCTTTATCGGCGATGAAGCAAAGTCACGGTGCTTGGATGCCGAAAATTGAAGTCCGTACTTTTAAAGAAACGGTGGAATTATTCGACACTTTGGATTCTAAATATATTGCCTACTGCGGGGATAGCGAAAAGTCTGATATGACCTCATTGCGTTTGCCAAGTGCCATAATGATTGGTCCAGAGGGCGATTTTTCTGTCAAAGAGATGGAGATGGCTCAGCGTATGGGTTGGAAGTCGTTGGATTTAGGCAAGCAAATTCTTCGCACCGAAACTGCCGTTGTTGCGGTAGCGGCGGCCTTGCGATTGCGTTAATTGTGGGTAATTCTCAGTGTTTTGGTGGACTTTGAAGGTGGCTGATTTCTGTGAATTGGGTATCTTTGTTTTGTGAATGTTTTACTTTTAGGATCCGGTGGACGTGAGCATGCTTTTGCCATGAAAGTGTGCGAAAGTGATAGGCTCAATCGTTTATTTATTGCACCAGGGAATGCGGGGACGTCCCAATTTGGGACCAATGTTGCGTTGAATCCAACGGATGTTTCACAAGTGTATGGGTTTTGCAAAGAAAATCAGATCGACCTAATTATTCCGGGCAATGAGGATCCCTTGGTTGCGGGAATTACGGATTATATTGAAACCCAGGCGACGGCTGATGGGTTAAAAATGATAGTCGCTGGACCAAGTGCTTGGTGTGCTCAATTGGAGGGTTCAAAGGATTTTTCTAAGGCCTTCATGGGTCGACATAATATTCCAACGGCGAGGTATCAGTCGTTTCAGTTGACAGAGTTAGATGCGGCGGCGGAATTCATGAAAACCTTGGAGCCACCGTATGTTTTGAAAGCGGATGGTTTGGCAGCGGGAAAGGGCGTAATTATTACATCATCGTTTGAAGAAGCATGTGCAACCCTAAAAGAAATGACGGATGGCAGCAAGTTTGGCAAGGCGGGTGAAGTGGTTGTAATTGAGGAATTTTTAAAGGGCATTGAATTGAGCGTTTTTGGTGTGAGCGATGGAAAAGACTGGAAGGTATTGGCATCGGCGAAGGACTATAAGCGCATATTTGACAACGACGAGGGACCAAATACGGGGGGAATGGGGGCGATTTCGCCGGTACCGTTTGCGGATGAGGCATTTATGAAAAAGGTTGTCGATAGGATTCTGAAGCCAACCTACGATGGATTGGTTTCTGAAGGACATCCATACAAAGGATTTTTGTTTGTAGGACTAATGAATGTGGGTGGTGAGCCGTTTGTGATTGAATACAATGTGAGAATGGGTGATCCGGAAACGGAGGCGATTTTTCCAAGGTTGAAGACATCGATGTTGGATTTATTGGAGGCGATTGCGGACGAAAAGTTGAATCAAATTGAAATTGAATTGGACGATAGAACTGCGGCGACGATTTTTTTGGTTTCGGGCGGTTATCCAGGAGATATCGAAAAGGGGAAGGCCATTGTGTTGCCAAGTAATTTAGGCGAGGACCAATGGTTGTTTCAGGCAGGAACCAAACTCGTGGGTGAGGAAATCCAAACCAACGGGGGAAGGGTAATTGCGGTTACGTCATTGGGTGAGGATATTCCCTCGGCATTGGATCGTTCAAGAAAATTGGCCGATGACGTTCACTTTGCAGGCAAATTTCATCGCACCGATATCGGGATGGATTTGATGCGTTTATTATCGTAAATGATTAAAAATACAAACAATATGTCGCGCGATGATTTCAATCCTTTCGATCATATGATCAAAGCACGCATGAAAACACCCATGCAGTTGTTCATTAGCTATTTTTTGCGTGGACTATTGGTAGTCCTGCCGGTGGCCATTACAATTGGTATTTTGTCGTGGATTTTAAAAGGCGTTGGTTCCTATTTATACATTGATCAGCTGTCTTTTGGCGCTTTTTTTCTTTATGCGATTGCGGTTTTGGCAGCAATTACTGTTGTAGGTGTAATGACCAAGGGGGTCATCGCGCAACAGATTTTAGGATTTTTTGAGGGAATCATTGAAAAGGCGCCGGGTTTGAATTTCATTTTTGGGACCACCAAAGACATGACGGAAGCCTTTATGGGTGAAAACAAGAAGTTTACCAAGCCGGTGGTTGTAGAAATCTCAGACGGTGTCTACAAAATTGGATTCCTCACCCAAGAGGATATGTCGGTGATCGGGATGCCCCACTGTTGCGCGGTTTATTTGCCCTACAGCTACACGTTATCGGGCGAAACCACTGTGGTTGAGAAGTCGCGTGTGAAACCCATCGACAAAGAGAGCGGGGATGTCACCAAGTTTGTTTTGAGTGGTGGCGCAACAAACCTGAAATAAGCGTTTGTTCCTTGGGGATAATTTTTAGGGTTCTTCAACGTTATAGTTGTCTAAATCAGATTTACTTCGCATCATATGTTATCGTTAGCACTTACATTACTTCAGGGCGCAGTCGCCCAAGATTCCGCCGCCGGTCAAGCAGCCGCAGTTGCAGCTGAGCACGTTTCAGCTCCAGTTCTTGAAATCATGACCAAGGGAGGTGTGGTGATGATCTTTTTGGGACTTTGTCTTCTCCTTGCCATTTATTTTATCATTGAGAGATACATCTACATTAGCAATCGCACCAAGATCGACCACAATTTGATGGGTGTAATTAAAGACAATTTGAAAGAGAATCGTATGGATTCAGCGTTGGCACATTGTCAGCGAATGAATACAGCACAAGGCCAGGTGATGGCTACGGGTTTGAATTTCTTGGGTAGTAATATGAGAGAAATTGAGAGTGCGATGGAGACCAGAGCCAACGTTGAGATGAGTGCGATGGAAGGCAATTTGGGTTATTTGAGTTTGGTAGCGAGGATTGCACCGATGTTGGGTTTTGTGGGAACGATTTGGGGTGTAATTAACATTTTCTATACGATTGCTCAAACGAACGGTTTGGAAATTGGTGCCATTTCCGAAGGTCTTTATATCAAGATGGTTACGAGTTTTGCTGGATTGTTGGTAGGTATAATTGCTTTTATTGGATATCAGTTGTTTGTAAGAAAAGTGGATCGTTTTGCAGAACGTTTGCAGGAGCAGAGCTTGAGTTTCTTGGAAATTCTTAACAAGTCAAACCACTAATTAAATAACCATGAGGGTAGGAAGAAGAAGACGTGAAGAGGCCGAAGTAGAGGCTTCGTCTATGAACGATATCATGTTTTTCTTGATGTTGTTTTTCTTGATTGCCAGTACTTTGGCTAACCCCAATGTCATTAATATCATGTTGCCTAAGGCATCTACCACCACCCACATGGAAATAAAAACTTTGCCATTAACGGTGAAGATAGAGAACAAGGGTTCTGGGGATGCTGAAGAGTTGGGTATTTACATCGAACAAGAACGTGTGGCTTTTGATGATTTGGACGATCGATTGCTTGACGAAAAGAACAAAGCGGGTGTTGGAGACGATGGTAAGGGCTTGTTGAATGTGGTTTTGCGCTTGGATAAAGACTTGAAAGTTCAGGACATGGTGGATGTGATGCAGGTGGGGGCGAACTTGGGTATTAAGATGGTGTTGGCAACCGACAAAACACGCAGCTAATGAACGGCCGGGGTCTGGTAATACTGGCATCGGCGATATTCTTATTTTCTCGGCTGAGTGCACAGGATTCTGCGCAGAAGGTTCAAGTTTACAAATCATCTGAATGGAGTGCACAACTGATGGGGGGCTATTTGATTCCGCATCATTCGGATATGATGGCCATGTATCGACATGCAACGGGTATCAATGTCAAGTATCGCTCAGCGATCAATCAGCCAAACGGAAACGGTGCCAGCATCGACAAAATTACTTACGGATATACGTTTAACCTGCTCAATTTGGGCAGTGAGGTTGCGGGCTATGCCATTGGGGCCGGTGGTGTAGTGATGCCACAATCTGGAAAGTACAATTACTGGATTTTGGGAATGGGTATAGGCTATCTCACAAAGCGATACGATGAATTCGGGAATCCTCGTAACCCTGCCATTGGAAGTCATATGAATGGTATGATGCACTTGGGGTATCATTTGGATGTGGGTCCCTATTTAAACAAATGGGGTTGGAAAATGTATGCCGAAGCGGGGATGGTTCACTTTTCTAATGCCAATTGGCGACAGCCTAATTTCGGGGTCAATGTTCCCTATTTATCGATTGGGGCGAAGCGAACATTGTTTTTGGCAGTTTTTAATAAGTACCCGCCGCAGTACGTCAATCCGTTGCGAAGTAAATCTCAAGAAATTACAGGTATTACTAGGTTGCTCCTTAATCATATTAATCGTAATAATCGCGGAATTGCTAAACCGGCTCCATGGAAACACATCGAACAAATTGGGGCTATTCCATCAAGATCATACGTGAGAAATCAGCATTTGCTGGGATTTAGATTGGGTAGACGACAGATTGAGTTGGATCAACGTCGCACTTTTGTAAATGCCGTTTTGGAGTATAATTGTGAATTTCGCAGAGCTTTGTTGGGTCCGAGATTTAGGGTTGGAGCGAATGTGTTTTTTGATAAATCGTACATGTATAGCAAGTTTGGTTTAAAGAGCGATGCCATTTCATTGAATGATTTTACGGAAGTGGCCATCACGGCGGGGTCACATTGGGAATATGGCAAATGGGGATTTATTGCGGACGCAGGTTTTTATTTATATCGCCCGGACGATACCAAAAGAAGGTATTATGAAGGTATTGGTGTGAGTTTTAAGGCAACCCAACGAATGTATCTTATTGCCCGGTTAAAAGCCCATTTGTCCAGTGCGGACTATATGGAATGGGGTGTTTCGTATCAATTGTAATGCAGAGTTCGCACCCGCAAACGCAAGCTCTGTTAGTTGTCTACGTAAGGCGTGGATATTAGATTGAGTATTTCAGATATAATCCGAGAGAGTACAGAAGGTGTTTTTGGTCTAAATCGTAGATGGGTTCCAAACGACTTTCAATTTGAAAATTTTGAGAAATCATATGGATTTGTTGTATGTATCGGGCAGAAATAATTTTCCGCACGGGATTGAAATACATGATGTTATTTTCATTTACACATTGATAAAACGAGGCGCCCAAGGGGGTTGTGAATTTGTTTGCTTGATAGGCTGTTAAGACGAGTTGCTGGGTTTTGGTTAGCTTGATTCCCATGTTGATCATCAGTGCTGTGCCTTCTCTAAAGGGTTGTGACAATCGTGGCGAAAAATCCTTCTGATAGAAAGCCAAGCATTCCAATTTGAACTTTGGTGTGCTAGAATAATTCTCTAGACTTGTGTTTCGCTGTT
>CANHXF010000085.1 GCA_947464515.1 Flavobacteriales bacterium | reverse complement strand
GAGGTTTTGCCCGGTGCAACAGCTTTTGTCCCTGCATTGGTAAAAAGCGGTTTTGCCTTGCATCAGTTTCGATTTGAGGGATTTTTGCCACAGAAAAAGGGACGACAAACGCGCATTCTTGCACTCGCTGCAAATCCTGATACTACGTGTTTTTATGAGAGTCCGCATAAAATTTTAAAGACGCTCACCCAGCTCGAGGAGGCTTGCGCCGAGCATCGTAGAATTAGTGTTTCGAGGGAGATTAGCAAGAAGTTTGAGCAGACGGTTAATGGCACGATTAAAGAAGTGTTAAATCATTTCAAATCGCATCCGCCTAAGGGTGAATTTGTGGTAGTTTTGGAAGGTGTTAATGCCAAAGAGGGCGATGACCTATTGGCTTTGAACGACGATTAATAATTTCATTTTTTACGATGGAAGCTACACAAAATGATAGAACAGCGGATGTGAAATTCAACCGACTAAAATTGATAGTTTGTGTTTTTTTACCGGCTTTACTCTTTTGGTTGGCATGGGAGCCGATGCCATTTACGCCGTTGGTTTTTATTGCATTTGTCCCGTTTTTTTATCTGGCCGAATGGGGTCGGAGCACGAGCAAAGGGAAGAATTTCGGCGTCTTGTTTTTGGCTTTGATGCTATGGAACATTTCAACTACGTGGTGGGTTTGGTTTGCTTCAGATGTTGGGGCGATTGCCATGTTGATTTTGAATTCTATGTTGATGTATCTCCCATTTGGACTAAGTAGATGGTTACAGAGAAAAAAGTGGTTCATTTGGGATGCTAAATGGCTATTTATTGCACTTTGGTTACTTTATGAATACGGCCATCATCGATGGGATTTGTCGTGGCCATGGTTGACATTAGGCAACGCATTCAGTGGCATGCCTTGGTATGTACAGTGGTACGAAATCACCGGAACTTTGGGAGGCACGGCCTTGATTTTATCGGTGAATGTTTTAGTGTACCATGCGCTGATGAATGATCAGTCGAATGCGAAAAGGAGTTGGATCATGCGATTCCGTTTGCCTATAGGAATTGTTTCTGTGTTTGGATTATTGAGTGTTCTATTGGGACAGCTCGCATCGGATTTTGTTTATCAAAAAAAGAGCAAGTTGAAGCAGCCGTATAGGGTGGTGGCGATTCAGCCCAATTATGATCCTTACGACGAGAAGTTTGTTTTAGATCCGATGCAAATGGTGAGGGATATGGCGAAGACGTCGGACAGTGCTGGCCCAGCGGATTGTATTTTGTGGCCGGAAACTTCTTTGGTTGGGAATATCGATGTCGGCTCGCCAGCCCAAGACATGCAGGTCTCTTATTTGATGCATCATTGGCTCAAAAATGGTCCTGCAGATAACGCTGCGGGGGACTCTTCATTGAACCATTCTCGTGCGGCCGGACCACCGTCGATGTTAATTGGCTCAAACATGATTCATTGGTATTCATGGATGGGAAAGGGAAAACCCGATGTGGCGGCAAGGCAGAGTAGCAATCTAGAATATTGGTATACGCTGCATAATTCGGCGTTGTGGATTCAACCTGAGTTGTCGATACATCCTATTGGTAGCGATCCGTTTAAACATGAACGATTACGTGGCTCTATGGCTACCGGCGATATTCAATTTTACCACAAATCGAAGTTGGTTCCGGGTACGGAGCAGTTGCCATTTGTGACGGTTTTGCCCTTTTTGGAGCGTTTGGCAATTTCGCTGGATGAGAATTCGGCATCGGGTACGTTGGGTAAAAATGCGACGGCTAAGGCGTTGGGCGTGAGTAATTCAAAGGTTGCTCCAATCATTTGTTACGAAAGCATTTACGGCGATTACGTGAGTGAATATGTAAAGGACGGTGCGTCTTGGTTGGCTGTAATTACCAATGATGCTTGGTGGAACAATACGCCTGGACATAAGCAGCATTTTTCGTATGCCAAGTTAAGGGCCATCGAACAGAGAAAGTGGGTGGTTAGAAGTGCAAATACGGGGATTTCTGGCTTTATTGATCCGTTGGGAAATACTACGATGCGCTCGGGTTGGTATCAAGGCAGGGATGAAAGATCGGCAGAGGTGGCATTGAATAAACACCTGGATGATGGTTTCTTTTCCGCGGGTGAAAGTGGATCCAAGAGATCCTATGAATGGAATATTTTGGGAATCAAATACGGCAATAAGCTGGAAGATAACAGTTTAGGTGCAACGAAAATCACCCAAGTGGGAACGCAACTCGCGTTGTCGCAAACCATTTATTTGAATCAATATCGAACCGTTTACAACCGATTGGGGGATGGGAAAATTCTGGCAATTCTGGTATTGTCGATGTTGTTTTTATCGTGGTATAACCGAAAACAGAAGCAGTTCTAACGAAGATTGTTTTGTTGACACTGATTGTGGGATTGGGGCGGAAAATAGGAATTAAAATTCTCGTATCTTTGTAATATGTCGAATCTACTCCATCAACGTCTGGTAAAAATCAGGGAATCGGTAGAGGCGATATCATTGGAAAACAAGCAATTGCGAGGAAATAATGAAAATTTAACCCAGCAACTTGTGGAACTTCAAAAAACGATAGAATTGCAAAAAAATGCGCTCTATGAGTTAAAAGAAGAGAATAAAATGATTAAACTTGCAAAAGAAATGTCTAGTGCCAATGCGGATGTTCACGATTTAAAAATCAAGATCAATGAATTGGTAAGAGATATCGATAAGTGCATAGATTTACTGAACGAATAATAACAATTAAATGGAGCCTACGGATAGCATTCTCATCAACGTCAACATCGATAATCGCGCATTGCGGTTGCGTGTTGCGGTAAAAGATGAGGAGGATGTGCGACTGTCGGCCCAGGTACTAAACCAACGCGTTAACGCATTTAAGAATTTTAATGCGCAAGAACCCATAGATCGTCTTTCGTGGGCGGCATTGGATTTGGCGGGTGAAGTGGTACGACATAGTAAGAACCATCGCGGAGTTGATGAGCTTGTAGAACAAGAGTTGTTGGCGATAGAGAAGGTTTTATACGCGTAATTGTTGTTGTCATTGGTAACTGTGTGCTTTTCGGGAACATAAACGAAAGGAATAACACAAAATGGAAAACATCGTATTTATCCTCGCCGCTCTCATTGTGGGATTGGCCCTTGGATATGTTGTGTTTGTAGCGATGCGCAAAACACAGCTTGAGAAAGACAAACAAAGCATCATTGAAGAAGCCAAATTACAGGGCGAGAACATCAAGAAGGATCGGATTTTAGAAGCGAAGGAGAAGTACATGCAACTTCGTTCTGATTACGAGCAAGAAACCAACCGCAGAAGCAATGAGTTGGGTAACAGCGAAAATCGCATCAAACAGAAAGAGCAATCTTTGGACGATAAGATTCGCGCAAACAAGGCAAAAGAGGAGGAAATGACCAAATCGCGTGAGCGTTTGGATGCCCAAATAGAAGCCTATAAACTAAAAGAGCGCGAAGTTCAGCAGTTAAGGGAGCAGCAGTTGTTGCAATTGGAAAAAGTGGCGGGTTTATCTGCCACGGACGCCAAAACCCAAATGTTGGAGAACATCAAGGTGCAGTCGCATACGGAAGGTTTGACGTTGGCTAAGATCATCGTTGAGGAGGCCAAATTGAGTGCTACACGTGAGGCGAAGCGTATCGTTTTGCAGACCATTCAAAGGACGGCTGCTGAAACTGCGATCGACAATACGGTTACAAGTTTTCCTTTGGAAAGCGACGATGCGAAGGGTAGAATTATTGGTAGAGAGGGAAGAAATATCAAGGCATTTGAAGCGGCTACGGGCGTGGAAATTTTGATTGACGACACCCCGGAGACCATCGTATTGAGTTGTTACGATCCAATTCGCAGGGAAATTGCCCGTGTATCGTTGGAGCGTTTGATCCGCGATGGTAGGATTCACCCTGCTCGCATTGAGGAAGTGGTGGAAAAAGTGAAGAAACAGGTGGAAGAGGAAGTGGTTGAGTGGGGAGAGCGCACCGTGGTTGATTTGGGTATTACAGGGTTGCATCCTGAATTGATCCGCTACGTGGGTCGGATGCGCTTTAGAAGTTCATACGGACAGAATTTGTTGAAGCACAGTAGAGAAGTGGCGCGTTTGTGTGCTACGATGGCTGCGGAAATGGGCTTGAACGTGAAGTTGGCGAAACGTGCTGGTTTGTTACACGATATTGGAAAATGTCCAGATAACGACGAGGAGACTCCACACGCTTTGTTGGGTATGAAAATTTGTGAAAAGTACGGCGAGCATCCTGAGGTAATCAATGCAGTTGGAGCTCACCACGACGAGATCGAGATGACTTCTTTATTGAGTCCGGTGATTCAGGCTTGCGATGCGATTTCTGGTTCTAGACCTGGCGCACGTAGAGGCGATGACCAATATGTGGAGCGTATCAAAGAAATGGAGGCCATGGCTTTGAGTTATCCTGGTGTTGAGAAGGCTTATGCGATTCAGGCGGGCAGAGAGTTGCGTATCATCATGGCGGCGGAAAAATCGAACGATGAAAATGCAGATACGTTGGCATTTGAGTTATCGAACCGTATCATGACAGAGATGCGTTATCCTGGACAGGTAAAAATCACGGTGATTCGCGAGAAGCGCGCTGTGGGAATCGCAAAATAAAATAATCTTCGGTACGATGTACCTAACGATAGACTTTGGCAATACAGCATCAAAATATGCCCTCTTCAACGAAGGGGGCATATTGCATTCTCATGGGGTGTATAATGACGTTTCGGATTTTGTTGATCAGGGTTTGAAAGGTTGTATTTTTAGTACGGTTAGGAAAGAGGTGCCATGGCTCACGGGTTTAGATTGTCCGGTTCATTTATTCAGTAGCAGTATGTCGTTGCCGGTAAAAATGGGCTACGAAACCCCAGAAACCTTGGGCGCGGATCGATTGGCGGGGGTGTTGGGCGCAAAATGGCTATTGGGTCGTGACGGAATGGCGGGTGCTTGCTTGGTGATTGATGCGGGGACTTGCATTACTTATGATTGGCTAACGGAAGAAGGAGAATATTTGGGTGGAAGTATTTCGCCGGGGTTGCATATGCGGTATTTGGCTTTGCATCAACAAACAGGAAAACTGCCATTGGTAAGTCATGAAGTGTTTGACAATCAGGTAGGACGCAATACCAATGAGAGTATTTTATGCGGGGTACAGCAAGGGGTTTGGGGTGAATCGCACCGACAAATTGCGCATTTCCTCGAAAAATACCCAAAGGGGGCTGTATTTATTACGGGGGGCGATGCCTTATTCTTGGCGGAACAACAGAAAACCAAGATATTTGTGGAGCCTCTGCTTGTACATTATGGGTTGATGCATGCTTTAATTTATCATGAAACGCACTAACATCAGACTTTTTATCATCGCAATGATGACTTTGGGATTTTCTCAAGGGTTTTCGCAGTCTGCATCGGGGCAGAATTTGACTTTTTCACCGTATAGCAATTTCGGGTTGGGCGAGTGGCTTGGAACGAATATGGTTCAAAACGGCAGCAATTTGCATACCCGTTCCAGTGCTTATTCTTATACGATGTCGAATCCGGCAACGTTGGGAAATTTGTTTTTTACTACTTTTGATTTTGGCGGATCGTTTAAGTCGAGCACCATCAAGGCGGGAGATCAAACGCAAACGTATCGCGGTGGTGGAATGAACTACTTTAATTTGGCATTTAGGACTTACAATTACTACCATAGGATTCCTTATTTTGATAGTATTGCGATGCAAAAGCGAATAAAAACAACGCGTTATGGCATCAATTCGGCAATTTCTCTTCAGCCGCTTACTTCTGTAGGATACAAATATGCCATTTCGGATTCAACGCCGTTTATCAGTAAAACGACGCACTCTGGTTATGGTGGGGTAAACATGTTAGAGTTGGCAAATGGGTTTCGCTTGGGTTCACACGTGCATTTGGGCTATAGTATTGGTCGTGTTTTTGGACAGCTCAATGACCAAACCATCTTTAGCATACCCGATTCTACCAATTTGAATGTATTGGAAGATTTAAAGTCGGTTTTGATTAAGGGCACTCAGCAGAAGGTTGGTTTTTTGGTTGATTTCAAATTAGACTCAACGTATCACTCTTTTGGCGGTAGTTATCAGATGTACTCTGGGATGATGGGCGAGCAAACGCGATTTACTAGAACGATGGAATTGTTTGGTTCGTATATTTCTGTGGTTGATACCATTACGAATCTGACATCGCCTAAAAAATCGTTTCAATTGCCGAATAGTTTTGGATTGGGTTATCAATTTAAATACCGTCAGGCATGGACGGTGGCTTTGGATTACAGACAGCAGAATTGGCAGAAAATTGATGTCATCTATTTTGATGCCGAGAGAAAATACAATGTCCGTAAGGATTACGGGGTAACGTTTACACTTCATCCCAATGATTTGAGGGTGCAGGGACGTATAAAGATGCAGTGGCCGGTTCGCGTGGGTGCGGTGTATTCTGAAACACAATATGCGTTTAACACTTCTTCGGGTAACGTGCCTTTGATTCAGCAGCGCGCTTTTGTTGGGTTTGGTATTCCCATTGTTCGCAGGTATTACGACAATTCCTCTTTAACGAGTTTGGTTCATGTTCAATTAGATTATGTTCAGCGCGGAACTACCAATCATGGGTTAGCACAGGAGAAATTTTTCAATGTCACTTTGGGCTTGCAGTTGGGTGATATGTGGTTTCAGCGTAGGAAATTCGATTAATAAATGCGTTTGGGGTTCTTGTGTTTGATTTTGTTGTTTGCTTCCTGTTCGGAAACGGTAAAGACATCGAAGATAAAAAACAAGAATAAGGAGTTTTCTGCCCAGGAATTTGCCGAGAAAGTGACCATTGAGTATACCGATTCGGGTTTATTGAGGGCAAGGGTTTTTAGTCCAATTTTAACGGCCATCAAATCAAAATTACATCCTTATGTTTTGATGAAACAGGGTTTGAAGGTTGATTTTTACGACAAACAAGGGGCTTTGGAGAGTTATTTAACGGCGGAGTATGGGGCGAGTTACGCGGAGGAAAAGAAGGTTATCGTTAGAAGGAATGTGGAGATTCTGAATACTAAAGGAGAGACATTAAATACAGAAGAATTGATTTGGGACCAAAGCACGGGG
>CANHXF010000084.1 GCA_947464515.1 Flavobacteriales bacterium | reverse complement strand
TGTTTGCGTTGAAGCATTTGCGCAAATAGTAAGAAATGGAGTAGTGATTCACGCAAGCTGTTTGAATAATTTTACAATCACTTATGCGCAGTTTTAGAATGCGGTAGTCATTTTAAATCAGTCAGTTGCTAATAAAAATACAAAATCGAAGAAGTTTCATACTTTCGTATATTATCTAGTTATGTGTAACCTTATGAAGACATTTCGAAACATATTCACAACAGTAATAGTAATAGTTGGGCTGACTTTTCCTCTTTACGGACAGGTGAACTCTGTAGACACCGTTTTTATTCAAAAACACAGTTTACTTGGGTCTGCACAATCAATTTATTTTGACAATAACAGAAATAGCAAATTTTATGACAATATAAATTATTGGAATTTTAGTCAATTTGACAATGAGAGTTACAAATATTCAACTGACTATTTGAAAGAAAACAAACAGTTACTAACTAAAAAAACACCTGTAATTCCTTTGTCTAAATGGGTGACGTTGAAGCAATACAAAGGTAATTTTTACGCATATCATCCTTGTGATTTTTATACTCATTTTAGGGCTTCAATTAATGACACAACATATATAGACTGGTGGGGGGAAGGACCAACTGCTAATAAAATTTTAGAACAAAAGAAAATTAATGACAACACCTATGAGTTTAAACTGAGTGGTATTTATGACAAAAACCGAAAGCTTTTAATTCATTTCATAGACAGGAATAAGGGCATTGCTATTTTTGAAGAAATAAACAATGGAGCAGACAAGAATTATTATTTAATGATATCGGCTGACAAAATAAAAAGTGTTCCATTAATTGTTAACAACTGTGAGACACAAAAACAACTCGAACTACAATTTGAAGAACCAAACTATATTGAATTACTAAAAACGAAATGACAGGAAAGGCTACACATAACAGCAGCTACAAGAAATTGGCGGTTCGGTGGTTGATTGAGAATTCTAGCTCGTATCAACTTTTGTGCTGGGTTGACAGTTTTGTGCTTCGAAATTCGCTTCTTCGCCAAGCCCTAAAACGTTGTGTACCATATAAATTTTACTAACAAGCATTATGAAGAAAATCAAGTGGTTTTTGCTTTTGGGATTGATTCTAATATCATTGGTTACTTGGATTGCAAATCGCAGTATAGAAAAAGTTACTAAGGATCTAGTCTATAAGGATGTTAATAGTATTCCAAAGAATAAGGTTGGTCTACTTTTGGGAACCTCAAAATACTTGCGATCTGGTGAATTAAATCAATACTTTGAAAATAGGATTCAAGCTACAGTTGATTTGTATAATGCCAAGAAAATAGAATTCATCGTTATTAGTGGAGACAATCGAAAGATGAGTTATAATGAACCGCAAGACATGAAAAGAGAATTATTACTGCGAGGAATCCCTGAAGAGAGAATATTCTTGGACTATGCTGGTTTTAGGACCTATGATTCAGTAATTCGAATGAACAAAATCTTCGGACAAAGTAATTTTACTATAATATCGCAAGATTTTCACAACAGAAGAGCAATATTTATTGCAATGAAAATGAATCTTCAAGCGATTGGATACAATGCGACAGACGTTGATGTGTACAATGGATTCAAGACAAACATTAGGGAAAAGTTTGCTCGTGTGAAAGTTTTCCTAGATTTGATGATTCACAAAGAGCCGAAATTTTTAGGAGAATCTATTGAAATTAAATAATGTAGGATAGAAAAATGAGCAAAATACGGATCATGGGTTAAATTGTTTCCTGATAGGTATTTGAAGCTCTTGTTTGATTGGCTTTGCGGGAAAGAATTGTACCTTTATCAATTCAATGGTAAGAAGAATAATCTACACACTGCTGGCATTGATGTGCCTGCGATCAGCTTACGGACAGTCGGTTGAATTAAAGTTGAACTTGGAATTGGGGAATTAAAACGAAGTTGGGTGCAGGTGCGGGGATGACTGCAGATGTGATGTCGACCTATACACTATCCGAAATCAATGCCAAAAGCCATGTGATTGTGGGTGAGTCAATTATCACAACTACCGATACTTATTTACCGATCAGGGGTATGCCTACGCGGTACGATTTGTCTGGCGCGATGAAATCTGAAATCGTTTTAGACAAAGCAACGGGTTGGGTGATCGAGGCGAAAATCAACCAGGAACTACAGGGGACAGTGTATATCAAGAAAAATGAGAAACTGCCTGATGGATTGACAATTCCTATGGTGATGAAAAATTCCATGTTGTACAAGAATCAATAATTCAAATGACTGAGAGTCCGGATGGCAGTTGTTTTGCGATGTTTCGCGACAAATTTGGCATCGAATGGATGATCAAGTTTGATCCGGTGTAAATTAGGATTTGAAGTTCGTCGAAAAATAATCGGCCTTACTAATTTCTTTAAATTTATTCATTTAGATTCGTTCAATGAAGAAAATACTGAAAATGAGTGCTTTGGCAGTTTTGTTTTTCTCATTGAGCTCTTTTGGCCCTCGGAAAAAAGACAAAGGATATAGATCGGGCGAATTACAACCCAAACAAACCATTTATTTTGGTGATCAAGTAAAAGACCCGAAAAGGTTTAGGCTGCAATCTACGCGGCGGGGGAGCAACGATAATTCGAGATATCAGATATCGCTTGATTCTATAGGAAATATAAGCGTTAGCAATGTTGATGGATGCACAGGAAATCATCAAAATGAGCTTGAATTGTTGAACTGTTTTGGTTCGATTACGCGCACTGCAAATGACACTGTAAAAATTCAAGCATCAACCACATTTCGTAAATTCTATTTGTTTAATATACAGAAAAATACGCTCATAGATAGCTTTACGGATCGGGTGAACATAGAAATTGTCTCCAAAACCCTGACAGATGCGTATTGTCCAGTAATCGTTACAGGAGAAAATGGATCATCCAACATGATAACAGAAATTACAGCTTTGCCAAAAAATATTGAGTTTAAAGAGGTGTATAACCAGATACATAAAGAAGAAACAGTGGGTATATTTTCATTGTGTCGAGTAACAGATTCTCTTGTTCATTCAAACAATTTTGATCCCAATGATTACGTGCTCATTGGAGGAAACTCACTGAACTTGGTTCGGTGAGTAGTAAAATTTAATAAAAGTGAAATATTGGGAATTTATGTCCATAAATACAACTTTATAGTTGTTTTTATGCTAAAATTGACTACTTTTGTAGTGAGGAGGAATGAATGCGTAGGGAATTGGAAGTGGCCACTTTTTTGAAAGACTTCAAAGAAAAGATGAAGTTTTGGGATGTGCTTTTCCGGGACGACAGGGGTAAAAATACCCAGGCGTTGGTGGATTTGGAAATTCGTCCAATAGAGAGAAAGGCCATCCTTAATGCTATCGAAACCAGAGATTATAGCGAAGGTCCATTGGAAGAAAAGATGTATGGCGGTGCGGATATGTGGGTGTTTGGCAAAATAGTAAAGCAAAAGGAAGTGTACATTAAAATCACAATTGGGCCAATGGGGAGTAGTGTTATCTGCATTTCGTTTCACTTGGCACAGCACAAAATGAATTACCCTTTAAAATAGAGATATATGAAAAGTCCAATCACAGGTAAGGAAATGAAATTGATCAAAGAGCGCCGTTCTATGAATTTCAGGAAGGAAATGTTTGAAATCATTTTTCATTATTACAGATGCGAGAATAGCGGGGAACAATTTACTACAACGGAATTAGACGAGGTGAATATGAATCAGGTATATAATAAATACCGAGACAAGTTTAATATTACGTTTCCGGATGAAATCCTTAGAATTCGGGAAAAATACGGTCTTTCAGCAGCCAAAATGTCGGAAATCTTAGGGTTTGGTGTGAACAGTTACCGCCAATATGAATCAGGTGAAATGCCCAGCGTAGCCAATGCCAAATTGATTCAAATGGTTGACGATCCTAAGAAATTTATATCTATGATTGAGCTATGTGGCACGTTGGAAGAAAAATCTAAGGTGAAATTAATTCAGAAAGCACAGTTATTGTCAGAAGAAAATAATCGAAACAGTGTCAATTCGAATTTCAAAGAGTATTTACTGGGCAACCGTATGGCTGATATTTATTCTGGATACAGAAATCCCAACTTTGAAAAGTTCACTGAAATGGTTGTTTTTTTTACCGATAAATTGTCGCCGTTCAAAACCAAGATGAATAAACTCTTGTTTTATGCTGATTTTTTCATGTTCAAGCAAAGTTGTTTTTCAATTAGCGGTTTGAGATACAATGCCATTGATATGGGTCCAGTACCCAATAATTTTCAAAGTATATTCGAATATTTAGTTAACAAAGATGAGATAGAAATTCAAACTACCGAGTTTCCAAATGGTTATACTGGGGAACAGTTTAAGACAAGAAAAGGTCGAGTTTTCAATGCTGATTTATTCACTGAAAATGAATTATTTACTTTGGAAAAAGTTGCAAATGCATTCAAAGAAACCAGCACTTTAGATATCATTGAATTAAGTCATTTGGAAGAAGCATGGAAGAAAAATGAAAAGAAAAAAAGCGTAATCAGTTACGAATTTGCATTTGAATTAAATCCGTTTTAATATTGGGTGTAAAATATCGTTTTATTTACTAAATTCAACATATTGACTGAGTAAATTAGGAACGTTGAAAATAAAAAATATAAAATTTACAAGAAATAAAACGGCTATCTGTAGTAATTACTGCATTGGCCCAAAAATTTTCAATAGCTAAAGAATATGAATAAGAAACTCTTAAAAACCGTACTTACTATCTGGTTTGTTGCGATTTTAATGATGCCATTATTTTTAACTTTTACCAACGGAAACAAGAACAAGGAAATTGATAAATATGACTCAATACAAGTAAATTTTGATAAAAAAGAAGCTGCAAATTTTCAAAAAAGAAGGGAAAGACAGGAATATGCAGATAGTTTGGCTCTTGATGAGGTATTAAAAGACGCACTGAAAATAGCAAATCAGAATATCGATAAGGATAAATTTATTACGAATTATCAAGTTACTCCTGATAGTATTCCAGTGAGCGTAGAAATCAATATTGACTATCATTTTACTGCAAAAAATCAGCATCTGATAATCAGGAGAATTGAACCGAGTGTGGTTTATATAGATATCTATTCTAAAGGTGACGAACAGTTTGAAAAAGTCGTTTCACATGAAGAATTGTCACTTGCTTATGTAAATGATACCATTCAAGACATTAATGGTGATGGTTTGAAAGATTTCGTCGTGAACTGGTATGGACAAAACGGCAGTTGCTTGAAAGCATTTAGTAATGTTTTTTTGTTGCGACAAAATCAAAAAGCATTTTCAAAGAACTTTGAATTTATCAATCCCACTTTTTCTCCCAAGGAGAAAATAATTAGGGGCGTATGTTATGGTCATCCAGGAGAAACAGAAATGTATAAAAAAAGGTGGAATGGCGAAAACGTTGAAGTTGTTGAATATGTGTTTTATGAAAGAAATACGAAAGGAAAAACGGGTAAAGTAATAGTTTCTACTGCACGACTTAACGAGGATAATTTTAAAATATTAAAAGTGCTTAATTCGGCACCCAATGAATACAAGAAAATTTATGGTTATAATTGGTTTACAGGATTGTGATATGAATACTGGGACTCGGAAATTGAATCAAAGGGCGTTTCTTATGGGTCTGTTTTTGACACTCGTAATTCGGGTAGAAGGACAAGCCCTCATCAACAACAATGTAAAATTTATTCAAGGGGACAGTCTCTTTGTTGTAACTGCATTCAGTGATACCATAGAATTGGAAAGAAAGCCGTTTTCAATTCGGTATTTTGGGAAGCGGTACAATGCTGAACAAAGGAAATTTTATGCTGCAAGTATCGCCGTATTGGAAAATATCAAGGATATAGGGCATTTGACTGTGGGCATGTCGACAAGTAAAACTACTTATTTGGAACCGGGTTCTGGTATGGCAGCAGCAAGCGATGGGTATGGTGATACCCTACTTGTAACAGCCACTGGGCATTATTATTTGTTCTATGAAACTGAATCAGAAAAACGGGTAAATTTGATTTCAAAAAAGGCAAATATCCTTGAACTTGAATGGAACATTTCAGGTTTCGATTTAAGCGAAACGACAGATCGTTCATTCAGCCGAATGAAAAAATCCACCCTTTATTTTGTCATATTTTTCGACAGAAACTCAGATGAAATCATCGATGAAGGTGAATTGAAGGTTGTAACTGTAAATTTCAAACCTTGAAGGCGGTTTGCGTCGTTGAAATTCTAACAGTTGATTTAAAATGAATTCTCAATTAATTTCCGGTTTAGGCAAGAAAATTCACTTCACATGGCAATAAGAAATATTACCAAAGGCTTTGCCAGAGTACTAGGATTCTTGCTATTGTCTATTTGCTTTTACTTTGTGGTGGCCTTCGTGTTATCGTCGGTTCCGGTAAATGCTGACTTTAAGGAGTGTGAGAAGGAAGCGGTGGAAATCCATATTCTAACGAATGGGGTGCATACAGATTTGGTGCTTCCGTATCGAAATCAATACATGGACTGGAGTAAATGGGTGAATCCATCGCAGACCAAATCGGGCGATAGCAGTGCGGTGAACGTGGCTTTTGGCTGGGGCGACAAGGGGTTTTATTTGGAAACCAAATCGTGGGACGAATTGAAATTGAGTACGGCATTTAAGGCTGCGTTTTATCTCGGTTCCTCGGCGATGCACGTTTCATTTTACAAGAAATTGCGCGAAAGCACATCCTGCAGAAAAATCTGTGTGAGCAAGGAAAGTTATCTCAAGTTGGTTCAGTATATCTCCCAGCGTTTTGAAACGGATTCGGCGGGTGTCCCCAAGCAGATTGTCGGTGCCGCGTTTACCAATCACGATGCGTTTTATGAGGCCAAGGGCAAATACAGTTTGTTTTATACCTGTAACACTTGGGCCAACGAAGGATTGAAATCGGCTGGATTAAAAGCGTGCTACTGGACGGCCTTCAAGGGCGGGATTTTTGATCAGTACGCAGGCGATCAATGGATGGCACGGTAGAAAACTGTTTGGTTAAGTATTTATATACTGCTGTTAGTCTTGGATTTATATCCTATTTTCGTAAATAATCAAGTTACCAACGAGGAATAATTATCGCTGATTGAGGTGATGCCGACAGCC
>CANHXF010000083.1 GCA_947464515.1 Flavobacteriales bacterium | reverse complement strand
GCACCATCTGCAGGCATCTACTTCATTGAAGTGGAGGGCGCGGGGAAGTTGTTGAAGTGGATGGTGGAGTAGATTTCGTGCTATTTGCATGATGGGAATAGTATAACTTGTCATAAAAAGGGTTTTATATATTATATTTGTACTTTATAAGACAAGTTATATGAAGACCCCGCCTGCCATATTACCAAAAAACTTGAAGATTTTAAAAGATCTAGGCGAACATCTTCAATTGGCTCGCTTGCGCCGAAAATTGAGTGCAGAGCAAATTGCTGAGCGTACAGGCCTCGGCAGGAAAACCATTTATAATATCGAACAAGGCAGTCCCACCGTGGCTATTGGCAGCTATTTGCAAGTGCTTTTTGTATTGGGGTTAGAAAAAGATTTAACCATGGTTGCCGCCGCAGATCCTTTGGGGAGGAAATTGCAAGATGCCGGCATTTTAATCAATAAACGCGCACCTAAGCAAACGAAGAAGCCATGAAGCATAACGAAACAAAAATTTGGGTTTATGCAGATTGGGAATTCTTGGAAGAAGCTCAATTGATGGGGGTTTTGACATCGCAGCGCTTGCGGGGAAAAGAGATATTTTCATTCGAATACACAGAAGCCTGGATGAATCATCAAAACCCCATATTGTCCTTAGATCCACATTTGGGGTTTTACAAGGGGAAGCAATTTTTGCCTGAGGAGAAAAACAACTTTGGGATATTCCTTGATTCATCGCCCGATCGTTGGGGTAGGTTGTTGATGCGAAGAAGAGAGGCACGGCAAGCGAAAGAAGAAGGTCGAGAGGAAAGAACACTTTTTGAAAGTGACTTTCTATTGGGTGTTTTTGACGGACATCGTATGGGTGGGGTGCGATTTAAATTAAGCGAGGATGGACCTTTTCTGAATGACCAGAAGAAAATGGCGACACCGCCTTGGACATCCCTTCGAGAATTAGAGTATGCTAGTTTGCAGCTTGAGCGTGATGATGCCATCAATGACCCGGAATATGCGCATTGGTTGAGCGTGTTGATTGATCCGGGATCGTCATTAGGCGGTGCAAGACCCAAAGCCAGTGTGATTGATGAGAACGGACATTTATGGATTGCCAAATTTCCGAGTTCAAGAGATGAGAAAAATTCGGGCGCATGGGAAATGGTGTTACACGAGTTGGCCAAAGCGTGCGGTATTTATGTTTCAGAAGCGCGATTGCAAAAATTTTCTGGCAAGCACCATACTTTTTTATCCAAACGATTCGATCGGACAGATGAGCAAAGGCGAATTCATTTTGCATCGGCAATGACTTTGTTGGGTCTTCAAGACGGAGCTGATCATGCAGAAGGTGTAGGATACCTTGATTTGGTTGGTTTTATCATGCAAAATTGTCCGGAAGCGAAAGAAGATTTAGAGCAGTTGTGGCGAAGAATGGCATTTAATATTTTGGTATCGAACACAGACGACCATTTGCGAAATCATGGATTTATTCTCACAGATAAAGGGTGGCGTTTATCTCCAGCGTACGATATGAATCCCAATGAAATGGGCAATGGGTTAACCTTGAATATTTCTGAAAACAGCAATGATTTAGACTTCACTTTGGCTTTGGAAACCGCTCATTTGTATCAAGTGAAAAGTGATAGGGCAGAGAGTATTTTAAAGGAAATGATTCAAGTTCTTTCAACCTGGCGCGCCATTGCCAAGAAATTCGGAATCAGCAATAGCGAGATAGAACAAACCAAACGAGCTTTTCGATTGATGGAGAAGCGTTAAATGAATTAGGTGGAATTTGTTCGATATTCCAATAAAATGGGCAATGGGTTAACCTTGAATATTTCTGAAAACAGCAATGATTTAGACATCACTTTGGATTCATGCGATAATTCTGATTTTTTGCAAATCTAAAATACCGGTGATTCAATCGATTGATGGGTTGGGGTTGCTCAAAGGGCGCGCCAATGAAAAGGCTGTCGGCGATTTTGCTGTTGGTCGTTGGCCATTCTTTGATTTCCTCGGTCGACATAATTTTTGCGGTGCGGGTTTCGTTCAGTCCGATCCATTTTGAGGCGATGGCTGTTTCGTAGCTCAATCCCCACAGCGAACCTTTTTGAGAAAGAGCATTTGTGATTTTCGCAACACTGTTGTTGGTGTCTGGCCCTTGATCTTCTGCGGGTTGCTGAATCAGCAGTTTTGATTGGGGCTGCGCCTTTACCAAATCAATTAGAAGTTGTTTTCTTTCACTGTAATTTGGCAGGTGTTTCTGTATGCCTAGCATCATCGAAAAGGCCAAAAACCACAAGGGGATGCTAATGATTTGCTGGGTCCTGGATTGCGCCTTGATTTGGTTCCCCGGTTGTTCGTCGATTTGATTTGTTGATGCGATGCCTTGTTTTTCCGCGGCCCATTGAAAAATACCAATCGACAGCATGCCGATAACCGCAATGGGGTAGAAGAATTTCTCCATGTTGATGTGGGCATCGCCTTGGGAATAAATCAGGACGGCGACAAGGGTATCGACCACAAAAATCGCAAAGTAAATGGAAGTGACGATACGCGAAGGTTTTAGCAATCCGACGATAAAACAGGCGATGGCGGTTGCGGCGGGAATAAAAAACCAAGAGGCGTGAAGAAGGTAATTTACGCTAAATAGGTTAGTAAATTGCGTGAAATTTTGGATGTTGGTTAGTGTGCTGTAGAGCTGCGCATCGTAGGGATTGCTTGGGGCAATGAGTTGCTTGGCGATGAATAATCCGGTGAGAGTAATCGCAAGCGATAGGGTTTGTTTTAAGTCCAATTTTCGCCATCCAAATAAAACTAAAATGGGGAGGAATAAAACGCCAGCGGGGTGTGACAGCCACGTAATTGTGATCGACAAAAAGAGTAACAAGGGGAGTCGTTTCGCGTCCAAAACAATCCATTGAATGGCGGTAATAAAGGCCAGTGTACTGAGACCGATTTCGCTATAACCAATAAAAAACGCTTCGCTTCCGCCGCTAAAAATCACCAAAAAATACAACCATCGCAGGGGGCTTTTGTGAAAGAAAATCCACCCCGCCCAAGCCATAAGAGGGAGGATTAGGTTGATGCTTTGCATGACCCATCTGATTGGTGCGCCCAAATGGGACAGGAGTTGACCCGGCCAAACCAATAGCTCGCAAGCGAATCGGTCGTAAAAGAGACTTTGGTGATTTAAAATCCTAAAAAGGGTGTAGGCACTGTCTGTGTGAAGCCATCTTTCGGCCCCTAAGTAGAAAACAACACAAAGGTAGATCGGCCAAAGGAATCCTTCTCCTTGATCTCCGATCCATCGTTGTTTCCACGTCATGGCGGGTTATTCGGCTACCGTTTCAGTTTCTTCTGCAACCAGAACTGTACTCAAGATTTCGGGTTCATCGTCTTTTTCCACGATGAGGTTGTCTATGATGAATTCTTGACGCTCCGGGGTGTTCTTACCCATGTAATAATTGAGCAATTTTTCGATGTTCGATTCCTGACTCAGGATTACCGGTTCGATGCGAATATCGGGTCCAATGAAACCAGCGAATTCATCGGGTGAAATTTCACCCAGTCCCTTAAATCGTGTAATTTCTGGTTTGTGTCCGAGTTTAGAAATCGCATTTTTTCGCTCTTCATCGGAATAGCAGTAAATCGTTTCCTTTTTGTTTCTAACCCTAAACAATGGCGTTCCCAAAATGTAAAGGTGTCCGTTTCTCACCAAATCGGGGAAGAATTGCAAGAAGAATGTCATTAAGAGCAGTCGAATATGCATCCCGTCCACATCGGCATCGGTGGCGATTACAATTTTGTTAAATCGCAAATTTTCTAGGCCTTCTTCGATGTCTAAAGCGTGTTGAAGCAGGTTGAATTCTTCGTTTTCGTATACGATTTTCTTTTTTAGTCCGTAGCAGTTCAAGGGTTTACCGCGCAAGCTAAACACCGCTTGAAGATTGGGGTTTCTGCTTTTGGTGATGGATCCGCTGGCACTATCACCCTCGGTAATGAACAGGGTAGTTTCGAATCGAACATCCGATTTTGGGTCGGTGAGGTGGGTTTTGCAATCCCTCAACTTTTTGTTGTGCAGGTTGGCTCTTTTGGCGCGTTCTTTGGCCAATTTTTGCACCCCAGCCATGTCTTTTCGTTCGCGTTCGTTTTGCAGAATCTTCTTCAGCAACGCTTCGGCAACGGTTGGGTTTTTGTGGAGGTAATCGTCGACGTTTTTCTTGATAAAATCGAGCATCGCCGTTTTGATACTCGGCCCATCGGCTCCCATGTCGGCGCTGCCCAGCTTTGTCTTCGTTTGACTTTCGAACACAGGTTCCATGATACGAATGCTGATGGCTGCGGTGATCGAAGCGCGAATGTCGGTGGCATCAAATTCCTTCTTGTAAAACTCGCGAATGGTCTTGACGAAAGTTTCGCGGAAAGCTGCTAAGTGCGTTCCACCTTGGGTTGTGTATTGGCCGTTTACGAAGGAGTAATATTCTTCGCCGTAGGAATCGGTATGGGTAAAGGCAAGTTCGATGTCTTCGTTTTTGACGTGAATCACCGGGTAAAGGGCCGCTTCTTCGGTTACTTTGTGATCGAGCAGGTCGAGCAAACCGCGACGTGAAGCATAGCTTTCGCCATTGAATCGAATCGTGAGTGCGGAGTTTAGGTAGGTGTAGTTTTTGATTTGCTCCCGCAAAAATTCGCTGATGTAGCGATAGTTTTTGAAGATGCTGGCATCGGGCTCAAACACCATGAGCGTTCCGTTGGGTTCGGTGGTGTCGGTTTCGGGCGCATCGACCATGAGTTCGCCTTTTTCGAATTCGGCGCGTTTGCTGCGGCCATCGCGGAAACTCTGAACCACGAAATAATTGGAAAGGGCATTCACGGCTTTGGTACCCACCCCGTTCAAACCTACTGATTTTTGGAAGGCTTTTGAGTCGTATTTACCTCCGGTGTTGATTTTGGAAACGCAATCGATCACTTTTCCCAGTGGAATTCCTCTTCCCCAATCGCGGATGGTTACACGCTTATCATCGATGGTAATGTCGATTTTCTTTCCATTGCCCATCACGTGTTCATCGATGGAGTTGTCGACGATTTCTTTTACCAGTACATAGATGCCATCATCGGCCGCGGTGCCATCGCCCAGCTTTCCGATGTACATTCCCGGACGGAGCCTAATATGCTCTTTCCAATCAAGACTTTTGATTTCGTCTTCGGTATACCTAGCCACTTCACTCATAAATACAATATTAGTCAATGGATTTCAATGGCTATTCCCGAGTTTTTCACATCATTCACTTATTTTTGCTTCATGAAATGGCAAGGTTTGATTTGGGGATTGATTTTGATGGTGGGATGTACGAGTAAGTTTGATCGCGATTTTGAGAAAGTATCCAAATACGAGGCGTTGATTGTGCCCACGGTCCAGTGGGATAAATTGCCGGATTCGGCGGTGGCGTCGTTGATGACATTTGCCAAGGAGCATCCGGAGTATAAAAATAGCAGTGATTTTGTTTATGTGTGTACGAAGTTGGCGGAGCGACAGGGTTTTGGTTTCAAGGCGGCGGAGTACAGCGAATTTTATATCGAACAGTTTAAGCCAAAGGGTAAGCCGTTGATGGAGATGTTGGTGGTTGCGGCGCATTATTACGAGCAGGGCGGGGTGATTGACAAGGCTTTGAAATATTATCAGCGATTGGCGGCGGAATTTCCAACGGAAGAAGTGGGTAAGCAGGCGATTGTGATGGTGGATATGTTGAGTTTGGGGCTAACGACACCGGAGGCGCAGATGAATTACATTTTGAAAAAGGCGATGGCTGGTGATTCGGCTAATGCGAGTGGTTCGGCGAAAGCGGGTGGTTCTGCGAAAGCGGGTGGTTCGGCGAAAGAGAGTGGCGCTGCGCGAAATTGATTGGAAACAGGGGGATTGTGACGGCCATGTTTGTTGATACTCACCAGCGGATTCACAATTATTTGCGAATTTCACTAACAGACAATTGCAATTTGCGATGTTCGTATTGTATGCCTGAGGAGGAATACGATTTTACACCGGCCAGTCGATTGATGCAGGTGGATGAAATCGTTGAGATCGCCAAGGTTTTTGTGGCTGGAGGGGTGGATAAAATCCGCTTAACGGGTGGTGAGCCCTTGGTGAGAAAGGATGCGGGGGAGATTATTGAGCGGTTGAGTGGTTTGGGGGTGAAATTGACAATGACAACGAATGCTACGCGGGTTCATTTGTTTATCGATGCGATGAAGTCGGCCGGGATGAAGCAGGTAAATGTGAGTTTGGATACCTTGAACGCGGATACATTTATTTTGTTGACCAAGCGCGATTTGTTTGAGCAGGTGCGATCGAATATCGTCTTGTTGCTGGCGGAAGGGTTTGAGGTAAAGTTGAATGCGGTGGTGATGCGGGGGGTGAATGATCACGAGATTTTGGACTTTGTACGATGGTCGTTTTTGAGCGGGGTTCATGTGCGATTTATCGAGTTTATGCCATTTGAA
Source organism: Flavobacteriales bacterium (assembly GCA_947464515.1). Classification (GTDB taxonomy): domain Bacteria; phylum Bacteroidota; class Bacteroidia; order NS11-12g; family UBA955; genus UBA955. The sequence continues at coordinate 699 of CANHXF010000083.1, read as the reverse complement.
GGGAATCATTGGGACAATGCGCGGGTGGTGACTTGGCAGCAAATTTTGTTAATGGTGGAGGGTGAGTTTGGCGATGAAATTGAAGAGATAGCGCGGGTGCCGCACGAGACGGTGAAGCAGTATCGTTTGAAAGGTGGGAAGGGGACTTTTGCGGTAATCAGTACGATGAGTGCGCCCTTTTGTGGGGATTGCAATCGTTTGCGGTTAACGGCGGATGGGAAAATGAAGAACTGTTTGTTTAGTCGGGGCGAAACGGATTTGCTGGGTGCGTTGCGCAGGGGCGAGTCGATTGGTCCATTGATTGAGGCGAATGTATTGGCCAAGGCAGCGGCATTGGGCGGTCAGTTTGGGTCGGATTTGGGCTCGGTGGTGGCTGACGATATTGTGAATCGCAGTATGATTACGATTGGCGGATAAGGATTAACTTGCGTTGGATTTTATGAAAAAGATGATTTCTGTGGCCGAGGCCAAGGGTTTGATTGCGGAGCGTGTAGTGCGGATGGAATCGGTATCGGTTCGATTGATGTATGGGTTGGGCAGGTGTTTGGCGGAGGACATTTTTTCACCGATTGATATGCCGGGATTTGCGCAGTCGGCGATGGACGGATATGCATTTTCATGGCGGGGATACGAGGAGAGCGGGAAGATGGAAAGGTAGGATAGGTAGGAAAGGTTGGGAAGGTTGGGAAGGTTGGGAAG
>CANHXF010000082.1 GCA_947464515.1 Flavobacteriales bacterium | reverse complement strand
GTTTGATTTGCTCGTCCTAGGCAAAGATTTCTATATGAAAAAAGGATTGGATTCTGCCGGGACAGATCTCACAAGTTCCTATGCCGATCAAATCTATGTGTTGAAAAAGGAAACGTATGAGAATGGTCCTCTTGTCGTTACGGCCGGTGGAGTTACCTACAACGGTACTTGGAAAGCGAATTCTGACTACTCTAAGTTGGAGTTGAATGTTACGGGCCGACCTGATTTTGCGTTTTACAGTATACCGTGGCGCGTGACGAGTAAAACATTTACGGGTCTCAAAATGGTGCCGCAGGCAAGCAATTCCGGCGCAAAAGCAATGGATCTCGAAAAAAAGTAAGTGCTATTAGGACCTGATTAAGCCTTGGATTTAAATACTGGAACCGTTGAACAAGGTTCGCCGTACATGATACTTTTTACCATCGGCGTTAATAATCGAGTGATTTCTGAATAGGCCGCTGCCGTTACAGGTAAATCGCCACAGCCTTTAATTACGATTTTACCATCTATAAACGGAGTCAAATCCACTTTGTTCAGCGCATTGCGCCATAAAACGGCTTCTAGGGCTTGCAAATCGCCAAAGACGACTTCATAGGCAATGTTAGATAGTTTAGCCGTGATAAGCATGTAAGCCCACGTTGGGACAATTGCGTCGGCGCTGCAACCAATGGCGACATAGCAATTTTGATATTCGGACCAATTGTGCGTCTTTACCCAGTCTCTAAAATCCTTTTCTTTCAATACCATCCCCATGAAAAGGATGTCCTTTATGTCGATGTATTTTCTCTCACCCGCCGGGAAATACTCCTCCAAATTGAAAGTGATTAATCCACTGTTAGCGACCTTATTGACGAATACTTCTTCCATTTTAACGGGGGTTGTTGATACAAATATACACGGGAACCAATATCCCTAGGTTAATCAACCAAAGTTACTTTGATCGTATTGGTACGCTGTTTTTTATGAATAGGCATGCTTGCGCAATTGATTACATACTGACCTGATTGCACCTGGTTCTCTTCTTTTAAAATGTCAACCACGTCCTGAAACGTATCGTCGGTACTCACAAATTTATCGTAGAAAAACCCTCGTACACCCCAAACCAAGTTCAAAGTTGCAAGCAATCGCTTGTTATCAGTGAAAATATAAACGTTTGCTTCCGGACGATAACTGGCCACGCGAAAACCGGTAAAGCCAGATTTTGTCATCGCAACAATCGCCGAAGCATGCAAGTGGTCGCTCATTCTAACCGCCGTAAAACAAATCTCATCACTTGCAAAAGTGGGGGAGTCGTTGGTGGGTTTTACCCCTTTGTAGTAGGTTCTGCGGTCGCTTTCAACATCAGTAATGATGCTACTCATGATTTCGATCACGCGAAGAGGGTGCTTGCCAACACTGGTTTCAGCCGATAACATTAAGGCGTCAGCGCCATCGAGTACGGCATTGGCGACATCGTTGATTTCCGCACGGGTAGGCATACTATCTACAATCATCGATTCCATCATCTGCGTAGCGATGATACAAGGTTTCGCCGCGGCCAAACACTTTTCAACGATCTTTTTTTGTATCAACGGAACGCGCTGCATAGGAACTTCCACGCCCAAATCACCTCGCGCAACCATAATGCCATCAGATACTTTGATTATCTCGTCGATGTTCGCTACCGCTTCGGGCTTTTCGATTTTTGCAATCACCTTGGTGTGCGTGCCTTTTAAAGCAATTAACCGTTTTAGTTCGATGATGTCATCGGCGGATCTCACAAAACTCAAGGCCACCCAATCCATTTCTTGCGACAAACCATACTCCAAATCGGCCAAATCCTTTTTGGTTAAGGAGGGGACAGTGAGGTTGGAATCGGGCAAATTAAAGCCTTTGTTCGATGACAATGGGCCACCCGCTATCACCTTGGCTTTCAATGTTGTGTCATTGATCTTCTCAACAAACTCAAGGGAGACCTTGCCGTCGTTCAATAAAATTCTCTCACCCGTTTTGCAATCTTTTACCAAGCGCTTATAACTCACAAAAAGAATCTCTGATGTGGAGATTTGCTCCTCGGTAGTTACTAGAATAAATTGATCTTCTACTAAATGAATTTCTCCATCCACCTTGCCAATACGCAATTTTGGCCCCTGTAGATCTTGCAATAAGGCAATATTTGAACCCAATTTTTCATTGACAGTTCGTATGTTATTGATGACTTCTTGATGTTGCTCGTAGGTGCCATGGGAGAAGTTGAGACGACAGACATCAACACCGGCGAGAATGATTTTTTCCAACATTTCAACGCTGCTGGTTGCAGGTCCGATGGTGGCGACAATTTTTGTTTTGTTAAATTTACCTTGATACATTGTGCTTTTTTTCGATCACAGATGACTCAAAGCCCTTAACCACGTCAGTTTTGCATGTTTCTCAATTGGGAAGATGTAGCTCATTTGTATGGATTGTATCGTTTTTAGTCCGTTAATCCAATCATCTGTGCCCCCCAATTCATCTGCTGCACGCAAAAGCAACCAATAATCAGGTGTAGGTTTACCACTATAAAGCACTCCGCCGCTACCTTTATTCTCCACTAGCCACATTTCACAGACGGATTCACTGCCTTCAAAGTAGTATTCTACATGCTTTGATTCTGTAATCTTCGACAAAAATACTGAAAAGGTATCGTCTTGTCGTTGAAATTTTGAAGAAAAAGTGTCATCTAGACACCAAGCCATGTAATGTGGCGGTATTTGGGCGTGGACGGCGAAGATATCGAGTTCGATTTCTGCCCCCAACTGGGTCGATTTGATGCGTTTTGCTGACAAAGTGTGCCACAAAAATAATTTTAATGTTGTATGTCACGAAAAAAATGTTTCTTTGCAACTCAAATCAAAAAATAAGATCATGTCAGAAATTGCAGAAAAAGTAAAAGCCATTATCGTTGATAAGCTCAGCGTTGAGGAAAGTGAAGTAGTAACTGATGCTAGCTTCACCAACGACTTGGGTGCCGATTCATTAGACACCGTAGAGTTGATTATGGAATTTGAAAAAGAGTTCGACATCAGCATCCCAGACGATCAGGCTGAGAAAATTCAGACGGTAGGCGAAGCCATTCGTTACATCGAAGAAAACAAGAAATAATCTATGCAACTCCGGAGAGTTGTCGTTACTGGCCTTGGTGCCATTACGCCGTTGGGGAATGATGTCAATTCGTTCTTCCATGGCTTGCGCACGGGTGTCAGTGGAGCTGGGTTAATTACCCGCTTCAATACTGAAAAGTTCAAGGTGAAATTTGCCTGTGAGGTAAAAAACTTCAATACAGAAGATTTTTTCGATCGCAAGGAGGCAAGAAAAATGGATCCTTTTACCCAGTATGCCATGGTGGCCGCCGACGAGGCGATTCATCACAGTGGCTTATTGCAGCAAACGTATAATCCGGATCGCATTGGTGTGGTTTGGGGCGCCGGAATCGGCGGTCTATCCACGTTCTTCGCTGAAATTGTAGACTATGCAAGGGGCGACGGGACTCCGCGTTTCTCGCCCTTTTTTATTCCTAAAATGATTGTTGATATCGCCCCAGGTTTTATCAGCATCAAACATGGATTCAGAGGCCCCAATTATTGTACGGTCTCTGCTTGTGCATCTTCAACCCACGCGTTGATTGATGCCTTTAATCTCATTCGTTTGGGTAAAGCCGATGCCATCGTTTCCGGTGGTTCGGAAGCCAGTGTGAATGAACCTTCAGTTGGAGGTTTTACGAACATGAAAGCGTTGAGTGAAAGAAATGACGATTTCATGACCGCCAGTCGTCCGTTTGATAACAATCGGGATGGTTTTGTCATGGGAGAAGGTGCTGCGGCCATAATTCTAGAGGATTATGAACACGCCAAAGCCCGTGGAGCAAAAATTTATGCGGAAATTGTTGGCGGTGGAATGACCGCGGATGCATATCACTTGACCGCTCCTCACCCCGAAGGTTTGGGCGCATGCAATGTGATGAAAGTGGCCTTGGAAGATGCCGGTATGGTGCCTTCAGACATCGATTACATCAACGTGCATGGTACAAGTACCCCACTAGGTGATATCGCAGAGAGTAAGGCTATCCTTTCGGTTTTTGGAGAAAATGCATACAATCTTAACATCAGTAGCACTAAGAGTATGACAGGTCATTTGTTGGGTGGTGCAGGTGCCATCGAATCATTGGCTTGTATCCTCGCTGTAAGTGAAGATATTATTCCTCCAACGATCAATCACTTTACCGATGACCCAGAATTCGATCCCAATTTGAATTTTACGTTCAATGTCGCTCAGAAACGGACAGTTAGAGCCGCTTTGAGTAACACTTTTGGATTTGGCGGACACAATGGATCTGTGATTTTCAAAAAATTCGAGGACTAATCCTTACACATTGAAGGGTTTGCTATCACAATTTCTCGGAAACAACCCACTTTCCAATCAAATTTACCGAGTTACGGGAATTAAACCGGGTAAACTTCGCATCTATCAGGAGGCACTGAGGCATAGTTCTATGTCGGACCCCCGCAGTGTAGATCAAATAAAGAACAACGAACGACTAGAATTTCTTGGCGATGCAATCTTGGATGCCGTTGTCGCCGAAATTTTATTTAAGCAGTTCCCCAATAAAAACGAAGGCTTTCTAACCGAAATGCGCACCCGAATTGTAAACCGGGAGCAGTTGGGTTATTTGGCGAGTAAACTCGGTTTGGTGGAGATTATGGACATCAAACGGGATCTTCATTCTAATAAAATTGCGATGAAAACCATCGGGGGCAATGCCTTGGAGGCGCTTATCGGTGCGATTTATCTGGACAGAGGTTTTTTGGCCGCTCGAGAGTTTGTCAGTCAGCGTTTGGTGGGACAGTATTTGGATATGGAAAAACTTATGGCCACAGCCGTTTCACACAAAGCATTGGTGATGAAATGGGCTCAGCAAAATCATAAGGTGTTGCGGTTCGACAGTGAGTCACAGGTTGAAAATCGGAATGATTTACATTCTGTGAGTTTGGTGATAGACGACGAAATATGGTTCACCGAAGTAAACCACAGTCGTAAGAAAGCTGAGGAGTTGTGCTCTGAAAAAGCCTGTCGGAAATTGGGACTTTAATCCGTTTCTGATGTGGTTCCTTCCTCATGGTCCGCTTCCCGCGGCATCAATATTACCTGTTCCGTTTGTTTTGCAAAATTGCACCAATAGCATTCGGCTTTTCCGCACCCATTCATGAATTCCAAGGTTTGTAGTTGGTGGTTGGCTTTTGCAATCCATTCGCGAAGCAATTTATTTTGATCGTCATCGTAGTGTAGTTTAATGAGCGGGAATTCCCCCTTTTCATCCTTTTCGATACAATCAATGAGGGCCATATTGCACTGCCAAGATTTTCCCGGCTGTAAATTGCTCATGAGTTGGTAGATGCCCAATTGGAACCAGTAGGCGTTCGGCAGTTTTCCTTGGCTGCGCGGCCCCGGAGGGGCCGCCTTCTTCGCGGAATTTTCTGGCTTCCCTGTTTTGTAATCTACCACCGTAACCCGATTTCCATCAAAAACCATCTTGTCCAAAAAGCCCGAAATGTTCACCCCGTCAATCACCGCGTTGATCATCTTCTCCGTTTGAACCAAACTGTATTGCTTGAATTCGTCTTTCCTTGCCTCATAATATGCCGGAAGTACATCGTGGCCTTGTTGCATTCGCAGTTTGAATTGTTTCTCGTTAAAAGCATGCCTCTCCTTGTACATCTCTTTGTCGAATTGCACCTTCAAGTCCGATTCACTCATCCATACCCTATCCTTCGTCCATCGATCTACCCATTTGTGCATCGCCCCGTGCATCGCCGTCCCAAAAGCCGCCGCCGGAGAGGGCGCATCGGGCACCCGAACGATTCTAGTGAAATAGAATTTTAAGCCGCACTCCAAAATGCTGTATAAAGTGGATGGTGAGAACTTGAAATTGGCCGTTCTGCTTGCAATCCACTCCATTTTGTCGGATTTCAACTTCGGTTTCGACGTTCGCAATAACATGGCCTGATTGGTGAAAATTAATCGTTCACTAGGTATCGTTGTGCATTCGCCCGCCTCCGATTCCAATGCTTCAGAAACAAAAGTTGAGGCAATCGCATCGCTCACCTTTGTAGCCGTAATCCGTTTCTGATTGTAGCTGATATGTAAGGTTTTCTTTGCTCTGGTAATGGCGACATAAAACAACCTACGTCGTTCTTCGCCGCTTTCCTCATCGCTCGTCGCATTTTTTAGTTGGATGCTTTTCCCGTGAATCAACGATAAGATTCGATATGGCATCCTCCCTGTATCGCTTTTTTCCCATTCTGTTTGATTGGCGCGGACTACAAAAACATGCTCAAACTCTAAGCCCTTACTGCTGTGCGCTGTAATGAACTGGACCCCTTCCGCAGTTCCAATGCGCTTTTCTAAAGGAACTGTAATGTCGTTGTTGATCATCTTTTTCACCGTCGCAATAAATTCGTGGGGCTTCATGAATGGGGTTTTCTCACTCATTCTAATGGCGAATTCCATGAACGTTTGCAATACTTCTAATGTCCATTCCTGGTCGTGCGACTTCAATGCATAGGCCAAGTAACCCCCTTTGCTGTATATGTCGCGAATCAACTCCGGAACAGTAAGCCAACTGGCTTCTTTAATCCAGATTTCGATGTTGTTCCAAAGTTCTTTTAATGCCTCAGACGGTGAATTTGTGAACATATCGCCCTGGGTAGGCGACTTGATGATTTTTTGAATGTGCTCGCGCCAAGTGTATTTTTCTTTGCCGTCTTTTCTGCTGCTTGATCGGTCGGCATAGATGCTAACCGACATTTGATTCACCTCAAAACTGCTGATATCATAAAGCGGGCTGACCAATAATTTGTAAATTAAATGTTCCCCGCTGTTAGGCATTTCTAATTCTAGCGACAAGTATTCCAACCAATTGATTAAATGTTGGATCAATGTTTCATTGAGGATATTTACCGGTCTGTGAATTACAAAAGGAACCTCAACGGCGTTAAACGCATCGGCCAAAACCAAGGCGTGCTTGTTCTGAGGAAACAATACTGCGATTTCATTGGGTGTTTCACCATCGGCGATAAGTTTTTTGATAGTTTCGGCCACACCAACCGCTTCATGAAATTCATTGTTGAATAGGTTGTTGCTTGGCGATAACTGGGGATATTTCAAGTTCTCACCGCTTGCAACCAAATCCTTACTTAAACCCTTCATCTGATTCACCAATCGCAATGTATT
>CANHXF010000081.1 GCA_947464515.1 Flavobacteriales bacterium | reverse complement strand
CGCCCAAGAAATGGGTAGAGAAATGAATACCATGGGTGTGAAAAGCAATTACTTTCCAATGCAACAGGCTGTGGTTCAGATGAAAGAAAAATTGGAACAAATCAAAGAACAAGTCTTAAATCTCGTTTGATAAAAATGGCAAAACAAAAATCACGAATCGGCCGGAGGCTTTGGCAACTGGTGATTTGTTTAACGCTCGCAAAAATTGGCTCCATCTCACCTCTAGGCGCCCAGTGGTCTAGTCCTGAGCCGCAGGTTGACACAACCAATATTTACTTGTTTGTTGATACGATTGCGGCAAAAGAGCCGGTTTATCAAGGGCCTGTTTTTCAAGACAGCTTAAAACGCAGAGTTACTTTGATGGATTGGAGCAACACTGCATTTACTGCGAATACATCGGATGCATTGTTGTCCTTGTTGCGCAGCGGCGATCTAACCAAATTTGATGTTGTCTATTTGCCTTGGCATAGAATCCAAATTGTGTTGATGCAACAATATTTGCGACATCCCGATTCGTTGCATATGGATTATTTGCACGTGAGTTGGGAAGATGATGTTGAATTTCCAGAGTCATTGTTTCTGGCGATGCGTGATTTCCAGAAAAAGCAACCCGGCGCAATCGAAAAGATCCGATTTGAGTCGTTGAGTTATTCTCAGGATTTTTTAAATATCTCTGATGAGTCGCGCAGTGATGACAATTCGGAAATGCTGACCTATCCTGATGGTGAATATGAGTGGGCTTTGGCGGTGGCGTTGAATTCTCTGTTTCCGGCCGATAATTCTGTGGGTTTGAAAACAGATTCAACGGGTGGAATATTTGTACCAACATCGCTTAGAACTCATGTTGAGGCGACAAGAGCGATGGTTTCTTCTACTTTATGGGACCGTTTTTGGAAAGCCAGAGCTGAGTCGTTGCGTGAATCAACGGAGACGAGTGAGTCAACGGAATCCTCGGACGACAATTCATCGGATGATGATTCAGAAATAGATCCGGCGTTTGGTAGTGTGCCAACAATCACGGGTTTACGCGATTCGATGCCTTTCATTAAAGCGGATTTAGAGAACTGGATTCCTGAGGAAAACAGGGAAATGTTCCAACAATTATTGCCCTATTTTGGCCGCGTTCAAGAGCTTGAAACAGATTTGAGCGATTATGCCAAATCTCCCTATAACACCAACAAGACGGTGATGCATCAGATTCCGTCGGCACAACAAGTCATGCAAAGTGCAGTGAATCGCGGTGCGAGAAATGCATTTGAGGCAATCACGTTTAGAAATGGACAAATTGCCGCGATTGCCAAGGAAAATGGTCGTGTATTGATATTGTCTGATGACTACAGGGAGTGTATCAATCGCTCCACCTATGTGCCGAATGCGATGCCCAGCTTGCTGAGTGGTCTGATTGATGCGGGTGTGAAAAAGGATGATATTTTAAGGGTATTTATTGTGCCAGAAGATGAGTTTGATATTAAGCCCGAGTTGATTTCCAATAAAGATGATTCGGTGAGTATGGGTGATGGACATTTGCGTGATTTGAGAAAGAACCCAACACTATTTCGGGTAACCACGGATACCGCAACTGTAGTTGTTTCGGATGAGCCATTCGGTTTGGAAACGAATGTGGGAGATTCTGCGAATCCAATTAAGGTGTTTATCCCCTTTAAAAAATATGAAATAACCGATCAATTGCTGGTAAAAACGGTGTTTTTGGCTTCGCAAGCCCAGTCTGAAATTCCGCAATTATATGATACCGCTATGGCCATTTATGATGAAGGGTATAATGAATCGGAACAGTATAGGTCAAATTATTTGCGAGGTTACAATTCGGCGTTTCAAATCAATTACGTATACGGCATCAATCGCTTGAAATTGGGCGCTTTGAATACTGTTTTGCGGTCGGAAGGTTTCACGGAGATTGGAATGATACATTCTCAGGGCTTATCGTTTGGTTTATCCCACCAGATGGGCAGTGATGACGAAGGGGTTAGGGCTAGGAAGATGATTAAAAATGACCGTTTGGTAATTGCCCAATCCTCGTCGTTGATGAATTCCAATCTGCGAAGCACTTATTTTTTGTGGTATGATGAAAATGAGATTTCCATGGGAAGGCATTTCACTTTGGGAGTTGGGGGGTATTCGGGTTATGTGCGACATGAGTTGAAGAAATTTACTGGCATTAGCGGTGGGTTTATCAATCAGGATCAGCCCAGTGTTAAAGTGGTGAATCCTGCGTTTGTGTATGGATTTTCAGTTTCTCCTACGTTGAGGTTTGGTAATTTGTATGCCAGGGCTTCGGCGGGATATGGATGGGATTGGGGAAAGAAGACTTGGACTTACCAGGGTTCACCTATGAATACTGCGGGTGGAATAAAAAGTACGGGTTTGTTTATGTCGGCTGAAATTGGGTATTGTTATCGATTTGATTATAAAAGTAAAAAAGATGATTACGCCGCTGCGGTTGATTACACCAGTGAGTCAGGTACCAAATCAAATAAAAGGAGGGCTTTACGATGAAAAAACTATTTGGCGTTATAGCCTCGATGGTAGCGACCAGTTTGATGGCGCAGGAATTGCCCATACTTCCGGTGGGTGTAAAATTTGATTTTGCTGCGAGCAATTTCAATCAGCAGGATGCGGTGCAGTTGATGTCAAAGCGGGCGAAGAGTGCACGGGTGATTTTGTCTGGGGAGAATCACTTTTACTCTAAATTCAATTCTGTAGCTGAATATCGTTTTTTGCGGATGATGCATGAGAATGCGGGAGTTCGAAATTTTGTGATTGAGTTAAGCCCAACGCGTGCTTACTTTATGGAGCGGTATTTCACCAAAGAGGATTCCATTGCGAAGATGTACTTGATGGCAACGAGCTCCAAGAATTACATGAATCTGTTTGATAGTATTGCCCAGTGGAATCGAGGATTACCAGCTTCGGAACAGGTAAAAGTTCACGGATTGGATGTGGAGCGATTCTACGATATGTCGGTTCTTTGGTTGTACGATATTTTAAATCGCAGGGGAGTGCCGCCAGCGGAGCTGTCGGCCGGAGTTTATCTAGTAAGAAATGCAGCAAATTCCATCCTATCCGATGGACTTAGTAACTATTACGAAGATGCCGATGAAGATTACTCCAGCTCAGATGATGAAACCACAGTAAGTGTAACGGATAGTACAGCCGCAGGTTCCAAATCATCAATTGATTCAGCTAGACCCATGTCAAAGGCTAAAGAAGATGTCAGGAAAATGTTAAAATTGCAGTTTAATCCACTCTATGAATCAAGGCCTGAAGCAGAAGAATATGAAGACATCGCATATTTGGTGAAGTGGCTTAGTGAATATGGTGCCATCGACGGTCCCTTTTTGGATTCGTCTAAAGCCTGGAAAAAATGGATGGGTGCGGATTATGCAGAATATGTGAAAGTCTTCAAACAACTCAAAGAATGGCTTCAATGGGAAGAATTGGATAATACGGCTCAACAATTTACCTGGCGCGAAGAACATATGTTCAGAAATATGTCGGCCTTGCTTACCAACAACCCCACTGAAAAGTATTATGGTCAGTTCGGACGCTGCCACACCTCATTAGTGAAGCAACAACAAGATTGCGGTTGGTTTGAATACAACAGTCTGCTTACACGTTTAAGAACCCGTTATTTTCATAACGATACTTCCGTGATGTCGATTGGTATCTTCTACGTCAAAGACAAGGACAGCGACGGTGATATATGCGCAGAAAATTTGAGCGATAACACGATCATTAATTCCGAGGTGAAAGCTTTGTATGAAACGGTCGACAACAATATGATTCTTTTTGATTTGAAGGCGGGCGATTCGCAATTGAAAGAGTTGCCAAAGAAGTTTTCATTTGTATTGGTTCATGATTACACGGAAGAATCGGACGAGGAAGATGGCAATTCTTGGGAGGATGCGGAACCTGCTTTAACGTCGCGTTATTTGTCGTTTGGAGCCAATCAAATGGTAATTCCCCAGATGATGACATCCTCTATGGTGAGTCATTTTGCCGACAATCAATATTCGGTTTCCAACCCCGATCTATTCAGTTATCAGATGTATGAAATGGCAGCACATTCATCAGGGGCCAGTTTGGTCATTGGCGGCGGAGGTAAGAAAAAAGACATTTTCAGTGGTGAAAACGGCGAGCGATTAAATTATGCGGCACGGACGTTCACTGCTGATTTGTTACTTCACAGTAGCAAAGAAAATAAATGGGTGGTTGGCATTGGCGGCAGGGCTTGGTATCAAATTCAGAGAATCGAATACACGCCACCGTCTATGAATATTTTAAACCCAAGACCCGACGGCAATCAAACGATTCAAAGTAGAGAGTGGATGCCCGCGGGATATTTGAGTATTGAAAGGAGATTCATCGACCAATTCTCATTGAAAATGAATTTGGGATATCGCAAAGATATGTCGTCTGGAAAGTGGTATTTCAGCAACTCAGGTTTGCCATATTTTGGAGGAAAATCCATCGGTGGTGATATGAGTTCGGTGTTTGCCGAAGTGGGTTTGAGTATCAATTTTATCAAAGATGAAGACTAGTATTAAATCGCTGATCTTGGAGATTCCGAATCTAATTACCCTAAGCAATTTGGCTTGTGGGCTTTTGGGAATTGCGTTTGTAATGCAAGGTGTAGAATGGATGGGTTTTGTTTGCTTGTTACTCGGTGCGTTTTTGGACTTTTTTGATGGTCTAGCTGCCAGAAAGTTGGGCGTAGCGGGTGAGATGGGCAAGCAGTTGGATTCATTGGCAGATGTTGTCACCTTTGGCGTTTTGCCCGGATTGATTTGGAAATCGTTAATGGAGTTAAGCGGATATTGTCCTACCGGTGTGTTTTGCATCAATCAATACATCTGGATGATGATTCCTTTGGCTGCGGCTTATCGCTTGGCCAAGTTTAACATCGATACAAGACAAACGACAGGGTTTATTGGGATTCCCACGCCGATGACGGGGATGGCGCTTGCCAGTTTTGCTTGGATGAGCTATACTTTGGGTCATTCTGGGAACATTTGGATCCTCCAAAAGCCGTTGATCGATTTGTCTGGGTTGTTCTCGAATTACTACGTTTGGTTGTACATGCCCTTGGTGGCTTCGTATATGATGATCAGCGAAATCCCTATGCTATCGTTGAAAAGAGTGAAAAACGACCCTTTGGGGAAATACAAAATGATTTTACTCGTAATGACAGTTCCATGCTTGCTTTTCGGCAGCACCGGAGTTATCGTCTATTATTTTGGTTATATACTTGTTTCGATTTTGTCGAACTTTGCAGTTAAATCTATCAATCAATGAAAAAAGTAGGTATTATCATGGGGAGCGACAGCGACCTACCGGTTATGAAGGATGCAGCCAGTATTTTGGATGCTTTGGGTGTGGAGTACGAACTAACGGTAGTAAGTGCGCATCGGACACCAAAACGGTTGATGGAATATTCAGAGTCGGCGGCCGATCGTGGTTTGGAGGTGATTATTGCGGGTGCCGGTGGTGCAGCCCATTTGCCAGGAATGGTGGCTTCATTCACGCATTTGCCGGTGATTGGGGTTCCTGTCCATACAAAATCAATGAGTGGCGTAGATAGCTTGTATAGCATAGTTCAGATGCCTCCGGGTGTTCCTGTGGCTACCGTTGCGATCAATGGTGCCAAGAATGCGGGGATTTTGGCAGCGCAAATTTTAAGTGTGGCCGATAAAGATTTGGCAAAGCGCGTGGCGGATTTCAAAGAATCGATGAAGTCTGAGGTGTTGGGCAAGGCGGATCGTTTGGAAGTGGAAGGCTGGAAAAAATATCTGGGTGAGTAATTTGTTAGCCCTATGATTATCGTAGGAAATGCCTTGGTTTCCGAGGATATTTTAGAGAAAAAATTCGAATGTCAGATTTCGCTTTGTAAGGGAGCGTGCTGTGTTCATGGCGATGCCGGTGCGCCGTTGGAAGCGAGCGAATTGGAAATCATCGAAAAGGAATTAGAGCATGTGAAGCCATTTATGGGTGAGGAAGGTTTGGCTTTGCTTGATGCGCAAGGCTTTCATGAAAAAGATCGCGATGGTGATTTGGTGACTGTATGTCGTCCCACCGGCGAGTGTTTGTTTGTGGTTTACGATGAGGTAGGGATTGCGGGTTGTGCCATCGAAAAGGCCTATTTCGACAATAAAACGTGGTTTAGAAAGCCCATGAGTTGTCATTTGTATCCAATCCGGGCGAAACAATACGGGGAGTATATGGCCCTAAACTATCATCATTGGAACTTGTGTAACGATGCTTGCAAGGTGGGGGAAGAGAAAAAGGTTCCGGTTTATCGCTTTTTAAAAGAGGCACTCACGCGGAAAATGGGTCCGGTTTGGTACGAGGAGTTTGAGGCGATTGCGGAGGCCTGGGCTGAGAGAGAGCAGTAAATATGTTCTGAGAGCCTCGGGATTACTGCGGGCAATGAGAGTTGATTTTACGGTTGCTGCAGAATTAAGGCGCTGAAAACAACACACTAATTAACCCAATGAGCATCGTCAGTTTGAGCCATTTGCTAATTTTCTTGTAGTCGCGCTTGTTGTTCGCCTTGCCAATCATCCACATGGATTTGAGTATCATGGGGACAAGAGCCAATAGCAAAAATGCGGGGTAAATAAAGCTATGGATTTCAATGGTTGATTTGACATTGAAAAAAGGTTCTATCGAAAGTAAATAGGCGGCTGTAACTAGGAAAATGACTATCAGAGCCAAAATTACATTACTTAAGATGTTTGTTTTTCGGGTGCCATGGAGAATTGGGAACGTTTCACAACCCTGCTCTTTGTCGCCCTCTACGTCTTCCGCATCTTTCACCAACTCCCTAGCCATGGTGAGCAGAAAGGCCAAGAATGCGTATTCGGCAAAATAGGCAGAGTTGATTTCATGGATGCCGCGGGAGGCGATGTAAATGACCGAGCCCGACATAAAAGCAATGAGTGAATTGCCAGGCAAGCCCATCGCTTTAAGGTCTGATGAATAGAAATAGAGCAATACCGCAATGGCAGAAGCAAACAATCCAATCCCCAGACCAGCGTAGTATCCGCAAATTTGTCCGAGTGCAGTTAGGATGATGTAATAAACGATGGCGGCTTTGTGAGAAATATCGCGCTTGAGAATCCTTTTGTTGGGACGATTGATATGATCGGTTTCTACATCAAACAGATCATTGATAATGTATCCTCCTGCTGCGGTTAGGCAACATGTAAGTATGATTAAAATGGATTCGGGCCAGATAATATTTGACCAATCAATGTTAAAATATCTAGTTCTAGATGCCGCAATCATGAAAACCCCTTGGGTAAAAAGGGTGAGCAGGATGTTGTTGGGTCTCAGGAT
>CANHXF010000080.1 GCA_947464515.1 Flavobacteriales bacterium | reverse complement strand
CGGGACGACTCCAATCGTTGATGTCGTTGCTGGCACCCATCGAACTGCTGACATCTTTTAGGACTTTGACGCGTTGCTGACACATGAGGCAGTTTTTCCATGCCGATTTATCGACCTCGTCGCCACCGATGTGTATGTATTCAGATTCCGGAAACAGCGACATCACTTCATCTAAAACATCCTCCAAGAAGGAAAATGTAGCGTCATTGCCTGCGCAAAAAACGGATGAATTGGTTTTGGGATAATTGCCACCGGGCACCACGAACTGCGGTAATTTGCTGCAACTTAGGTTGGGGTAGGCTGCCAATGCTGCGGAAGAATGGCCCGGCATTTCGATTTCAGGGACAATGCTTACACCTCTTTCTTTGGCATATTTCACAATTTCTCTGACTTCCTCTTGGGAATAATAGCCCCCATAATTGGGTGTTTCGTTGGGTTCTTGGGGTTGTGCGAAGCGCCAATTTTCATAATCGCGATTCATTCTCCAAGCGCCGATATCTGTCAGTTTTGGGTATTTCTTGATTTCGATGCGCCATCCCTGATCATCGCACAAATGCCAATGAAACGTATTGATTTTGTAAAAACTCAAGTGATCGATATAGCGTTTGATTTCGGCGGTATTGAAAAAATGTCGACTCACATCCAGATGCATTCCGCGGTAAGGAAATTTTGGATAGTCTTCGATTTGCATCGGTAGGAGGGATCCTGTTTTGGTATGTTCGGTGAGCTGACGTAAACTGCCTAGACCCCAGCACATTCCAGCAAAGTCGATGGCATGTATTTCAATGGTGGGTTGTTTTCCCGATCCGATTTTTAGCACATAGCTTTCGCGATGGGTTAATGTGCTAGGTACGAAGTTGATGAAATAATCATTTGTTTTCCATGTACCGTAAAAACTTGGGTTGGCGTCCGTTTTTGCGATTTTCTCTGGATAGGGCTGATGCAATACCAGTTTGATTACGTGCTTGATTGGGTTGCGTTTATGCAGCCATGAAAAGGGGCCTTTGTTTTGTTGCTCCAAATAAACCTTACGGATGGGTAGGAGTTCAGGATTGATCGTAAGCTGATAAGTAGTTATTCTCCTTGATACGATGTCGTTTGTCGCAGCTTCTGATAGGGTTGTCGTTTTTGCGATTTCTCCAACTGCGTTTTTTACAAAAGCATAATAGGGCCTTCTAGGTATTAGGGCATCTTCGGTATACTGAGGCAGCGCATCGTATAGTCTTGAAAGGATGTTGTTTTGATGCAAATTCATCAGCGAATCGGCGCCTATGATTTGGACTTCAATTTGGTCAGGCCAGTTGAAGAAAGGGGCATTTGGGAATTGAACAACAGTTTGCGGCGCGGGGATGATGGGCAGGTATTGAGCAGTTGGATTTTTTACAACAGCACTTTTCGTCGCATTGCTTTGGGCGCTCAAATTGTGGCAAATAGATCCCATAAGAATTAACAGGAATCGCAATGATACTGCTACGGAGAATCTTGTAAATGAAACAGACCCATTGGCGAATTTCGCCAATGGGTCTGTGGTATGATGATAGCCAGTGTTCCTGATGGACATGGCTGCAATTTCGGTTGTTAAGGTTGGATTACCAAAGGTCTCACCGCATTGATGTGCTCCCCCTGAATATGTACCTGATACATGCCCGCTGGGACATTCAATTCGATGGAATGGTGGTTCAACTGATTCGCATTGACATCGTACACGATCTCACCCATTGTATTGGTGATCAGAATGTGAATCTTTCCCTCTTGGTTTAATCGCAATTCGAATTGACCATTACTTGGATTTGGCACAATTGCGATTTCTCCAAATTGAATCGATTGATTGCCCGCATTGACAACTTGAATACAATCCGATGTGTCTTTGCATCCATTTTCGGTGAGTTCTACCGCGTATTTTTGGTTGGCTGTAGCAATGTAGGTGCGATTCGTTTCGCCAGCAATTACGCGATATCCTTGACTGCAATTGAGCCACTGGAATGACGCGGTTACTGAATTCGCTTTCAGCAAAGAACCATCCTGAATCGTAGAATTGTCGATTTTCTTGATCGTTACATTGTAAGTGATAATGCTGTCGCATCCTCTCCAATTTGTAAGGGTTTCGGTATATGAACCCGACTTCTCGATCACCGTTCCCGCGTTAGGTAGGATGAAATAACGACATGAGCTGACGTTCAGCGAACTCTTTCCAGGTTCAAAAATGGTCAGTTTGATTGTGACAATACTGTCGCATCCTATGTAATTGATCAAAGTGTCTTTGTAAACACCCGATTTTGTATAGGTATATAATCCACTTGGGCTTTTGAAAGAACCACAAGCACTTCTGATAATGGATCTTTCACTGACGATAATGCTAAAGTTGATCGTAATAATACTGTCGCACCCAATTGCGTTCTGAATGGTGTCGTAGTACGTGCCCGTTGATTTGTAAACATATTTTCCGCTAGGAGAAGTGAATCGGCGACAATCGGAAGCGGTGATTTCGCCCGTTGAACTCTGTAAAATGTTGACTTTTACAAAAACGATACTGTCGCACCCGCGATAACTTTTTAATGTGTCGCTGTAGCGACCTGATTGTTTGTAAACGTATTTTCCACTTGGACTTTTCACTTGCTTACAATCGCTCACCATAATACTGTCTGGCGTGGTTCCAATTTTCAAGTAAATCGTAATTACACTATCACAACCAACGGCATTGGTTAAGTAGTCTGTGTAAGTTCCTGTTTTTGACCATGTATATAATCCACTTGGACTTTTGAAACTCTTGCAATCAAAAACCTTCATACTGCTTGTTGATTTCTTCTTCAAGGTTAATATGTACTTGATGATGCTATCGCATGTCATTGTATTTTGAACAGTATCGTAGTAAGTGCCAGATGTCAACCATTTCTTTTTTCCTGATGCCGAAATGAATAAATCGCAAGCGGTAAGTGTAACTGTGGTAAGTGTTGATGCTTTTTTCATCGATTTTCCCGTAACCCAGTTTGAGTTGCTGCCCGTCCAAGCGAAATTCTGCATGGTACCTGTGTTCTTGAAACCCGATAAGTCCGTTGTGTTTTTGGTCGATACATTGTTTCCCGCCGCTTTTCCTTGGTTGAATTTGTAATAAGCCCTCAACCCTGTTTGGCCCGAACAAAATTCATCGTTCATGTTCGCCTTGATTTGACTCGATGTTCTGCAAGTTTTCCAAATGCGAACTTCGTCGATCAATCCCTGAAAACGTCTTTGGTAGGATCCCGTATGGTCGCCAATGGTCAGGTTAATGGAGCTTGCGGTATTTGTGATGGACGTGGCGACATCAAACGAGTCGATGGCGATACCGTTGACATAAAGGCGCATTCTCTTTCCATCGTAGGTTCCAGCGATGTGTTGCCATTGATTTAATACTAAGACATTGGTTGGGGAGTTGCGTTCGGCCCATGTGGAGGTTCCATTTCCCATCGCAAAATTCAATTGACCGCTTCCACCGATGCGCAAATTGTAACCATTGTTTGTAGAGTTATCTTCTTTGCAAATGACGTTGCATTCCCAAGGGTTTAATTTGAAACTGGTTGGATAAATCCAAGCTTCTAATGAAATTGTCTTTCCAGTGATTTGAACAGAAGTGTCGTTTCCGCAATCGATACGATCATCAACCCCGTCGAAGTCGATTCCATTTTGCGCAGATAGGGCGCTGGATGTGAAAATCAAGGCTGACAATGCCATGACAGACACAAAATATTTTTTTAGTGTGTTTTTCATTCAGACAAAAGTGTATTTTGCCGAATGTAGGGGGATTTTTATTGTTGGAACAAGCAATTCGATGACTTTAAAATCACCGAATTGCAATATTACCAAATTGTGAAAATATACTAGTTGACAATAATTGTTTTTGATAGCAATCCAGCGGCAGTTTCTATTTGCACAAAATAGATTCCAGGGATTTCTCCAAGATTTATTGTCGTATTTTGAATAGGCTGTGATAGTTTTTTGTAGACAATTGCGCCCGCTGCATTGTAAATAGTAATGCTCCCTGTTTTAATTGCAGCGCTACCGTTGTTTAATTCATCAGAGATTTGAATTTGAATCAAGCCATTGGAAGGGTTGGGGTGGATTTGAATTCCGGGTGCGTTGATTTTTGAAACGGCGGCATTTACCACCTGCACACAATCTGAAGTGTCCTTACATCCGCCCTCTGTTAACTCTACCGCATAAATCAAGTTGGCCGGAGCAATGTAACTTCTGGCTGTTGCACCATCAATGATTTTATATCCCTGACTGCAATTTAGCCACTGGTATTGTGCATTTGTATTTCTGGCAGTTAGTAATGATCCATTGTGAACTACAAAGTCATCCACTATTTTCACATTCAAGATGTAAG
Organism: Flavobacteriales bacterium; assembly: GCA_947464515.1. GTDB lineage: Bacteria > Bacteroidota > Bacteroidia > NS11-12g > UBA955 > UBA955. The sequence continues at coordinate 3,056 of CANHXF010000080.1, read as the reverse complement.
TGATAATACTATCGCAGCCCCTCCAGTTCTTCAAAACTTCATAGTAAACCCCAGATTTGTCGATCAATTTATTGGTGTTAGGTAGGATGTAGCTCCTACAAACCGACGTGTTGATGGTGTCTCTGCCTGGCTCCCAAATGGTCAATTTTACGGTAACAATACTATCGCAACCTTGATAGTTCACCAAAGTGTCTAGGTAGTCGCCGGATTTTTTCCAAACATAATTTCCGCTTGGGCTTTTGAATTCTGCGCAAGCACTGCGAATGATTGTTCTTCTTCCCGCGATAATGCTGAAGTTGGTTTTGATAATACTGTCGCAGCCCAAGTAGTTCACCAAAGTGTCGTAATACGTTCCAGGGGTTTTGTATACCTTTCCGGTGGGTGAAAAATATCTATGACAGGTGGCAGCATTTACTTCGCTCGAAGTACTGTTAAAGATGGTTGCTTTCACAATTACTATGCTATCGCAACCGCGGTAACTAACTAAAGTATCGAAATATCGACCTGATTGGGTGAAGGTCTTTTTGCCACTCGGGCTCGTTACCTTGTAGCAATTGCTGAGACTCACGCTATCCATCGGCGCACCAATTTTGAGGGATATCGTAATTACGCTATCGCAGCCAATTGAATTAGTAAGGTAATCGACATAAGTGCCACTTTTTGTCCAAGTGTATAAGCCGCTTGGGCTTTTGTAACTCTTGCAATCAAATGCTTTCAATGAACTCGTAGTTTTCTTTTTGATGGTAAGTACATATTTCAATACGCTATCGCAACTCATTGATGTTTGGATCGTGTCATAATAGGTGCCCGAAGCGGCCCATTTGAATTTTCCTGAAGCAGAAGTATATCGATCACAAGCAGTAATAGTAACTGTAGATTGTGTAGATGCTCGCTTCATCGATTTGCCCGTTACCCAATTTGAACTAGAGCCCGATAAAGCCATATTTTGTAGTGTTCCATTGTTCTTAAAGCCAGAATAGTCACTAAGACTGGTCACTGAACTGTTACTGCCAGACGCCTTGCCATGATTGAACTTATAATAGGCCCTCAAACCTTTTTGATAGGAACAAAATTCATCGTTCATATAGGCCCGAATCTCAGCGGTAGATCTGCATGCCTTCCATATACGCACTTCGTCGATGACCCCTTGATACCTTCTTTGATAGGTGCCCGTATGGTCGCCAATGGTTAAGTTGATTGTAGATGCGGTGTTGGTAATCGAGGTAGCGACATCCATCGAGTCAATGACATTGCCATCAACGTACAATCGCATTCTTTTGCCATCATAAGTTCCGGCGATATGCTGCCACTTATTTAGAACCAATACGTTTATGGGCGAGGTTCTCTCTGCCCAAGTTGAAGTTCCATTGCCCATGCCAAAGTTGAGCTGACCTGTTCCGCCAACACGGAGCATATATCCGTTGTTTGAACTATTGTCTTCTTTGCAAATGACATTACAGTCCCATGGATTTGTCTTAAAGCTAGTAGGGTAGACCCAAGCTTCTAGTGTAAGTAGTTTTCCTGTGATTTGTAGCGATGTATCGTTTCCGCAATTTACGCGATCGTCGGTCCCATCGAAATTTAATCCATTTTGACTAAATAGTTGACTACTACATAGTGTAGCGAAAATGATGAACAGATTTTTTAGTGATTTATGTATTTTTTTAGTCATAAATGATTGATTTTGAGAATAGAAACGAATATAAATCTTAAGGCGCTGAAAGTCAAAAAAATGCGGAAATAAACTCAATTTTTAAGTAATTCCAGCTGGTTGGCATGTAAAAAACTTTGAGCATGTACAGGGTGACAAGTGAAAAAGAAGGTCTGTTTTTTCGATGCAAACTGAGTGAGTGTTTCGGTAGCCAAAAGCCTGCGTTCCTCATCCATTTCAGTGAACGGATCATCCAACACAAAGAAACCATCCAAATCCTTTAGATACAGTTTCGCATAAGCCAATCGCACCGCTAGCCCCAAACTCGCTGCCGTACCTCCACTCAGCAGGTCGGTTGGAATTTCATTGTTGTTCATTTTCACCGCTACGGGTGCTTCTCCTTCTCTTAAGATTTCGGTGTATCGATTTCCAGTAAGCGATGCAAAAATGGACGCGGTTTCCGTCTCAAAATCTGCAAACGGATTGTGAGGGTTCTGTTCGATGATTTCTTTGAGTTTGCGTTCCGCCAATTCCAGAGCCTTGTATTCTTGTAGTTTCCGTTGGAATTTGGATTGTAGTGACTCTAGTTGTACCTCTAACGACAATGCATCGGTTTCGAAATTGTCTAACTGCGTTTGAATTCGCGTTAAATTATTGATTAACTGGTTGTTGGATTCCGCTTGGATTTCTTGAACTTCAACGAGTTCGTTGAGCTGTTTGATGTAATCTGCGGCATTTTCAAACCCCTCTGGCAAGGGCGGTATCGCATTTAGTTGCTCAATCAGTTTGTCAAAAGCCGCGTGGGATTTTGCGTAACCAACCGACAAGTTGCCTAGGTCAGTATAGGTCGTTTCCCATAGGTCAATTTGATCCTTATTGCTGTTAAAATCAACCGTGGCCTCAGACAATGCCGAACTCTCCGCTCGATATGCCGTTTGAATATCGTCCAGCGAGCGCGTTGACGGAATGGCCAAAAGTTCTTCTGCTTGCTCTTTGATCTGCTCGTACGTTTTTTTCGCTTCTTTGGTGATTCCCGAGAAATTTGATCGACATTCATTCAAAAGGTCGTTGTCGGCTTTGTTTTTCTGCAATATCTGATCAAACTCTAGTAGCGATTTGAGGCCGTAGTTGTCCAAAATCGATGCGATGGCTTTCTCGTTGAGTTCAATTGTCTCAACAATTTCATCCACAGGTTTTAACGCAGATTTTACTGAGATTTTCACGCCATTCCATTCAAAAGATACCCTGCCTGAGGCTTCGATTTGCTTGGTTTCGCCCGCATTGATTCCAATGTCTTCAATAGGACTCGTGCCTTGCGCCGTATGAATGGTGATTTCTGAGGAGGAATGAATCTCCGCCTCCAATTTCTGTGCTTTCAGTTCTAGGTTGGCTTGGGCAATGGCCT
>CANHXF010000079.1 GCA_947464515.1 Flavobacteriales bacterium | reverse complement strand
TTCAACTGCGGCTGCCAACAAATTCGCAGGAACTTTAAGTGCTTTGTATCCTGAAGAAGTAAAAATGGAAAAGCGTTATTCTGCAAAAGCCGATGCTTCTGTGATGGCAACCTTTAACGCAAATATGCTTGATACCAATGTATGGAAAGCTGATCCTAAAGGAACTTATTCTTTGGCGACAGCGACAGTTAAAACGGTGAAGGCTGCAGATGCTGAAACGGATTCTATGGTTGCATTGACCATGAATACTGTTGCCGCCGCGGATAACGCCAAACACGTATGCACAGACTCATGTATGAGCAGTGGGACCTGTCCAATGCACAACAAGGCCAATGTAACAAGCAAAATTTCGGTTTTCCATTTGAAAGTAATCAAATCAAACAACAAATACTTCGACCGCGGTATTTTGTTAAACGATACTACGCTCATCACACATGATTCAGTAGATGTCGTTACCAACGTAAATGGGGTAAAGAAAGCAACCAAAGAGGAAAGATTACAGACTTGGAATTTGAAGCCTGAAAAGCCGACATTCTTCGTAAAGATTGAAACATTGTACGATTTCTTTATGTTGTTCGTATTTATGGCCGGAGCCGCATCAATCGTATTGTTCTTTTTGAGTGGTAAACTCTTGAAGATGATGAATGGCGTGCGGTAATTCGCCACAAGTAAAGATTCTCATAAACTTGTCGTTTAGAATAAAAAGAGGGAGCCAAATGGCTCCCTCTTTTTGTTAAATTACGTTTTGAATCATTGTAAATGCGTGAGTAAATCAGCAACAACAAATGTACTGCCCCCTACATAAATCAAATCTTGAGGCCGCGCATCGTTTAGTGCCTGCAGATAAGCGGACTTGACATCCACAAAAAAGGTTCCTTCCAATCCCATTGATTTCCCCTCTAACGCTAGCACATCAGAAGCCAAACCCCTCATTACACTGGGTTTGCAATAGTAGTAAACGGCCTCTTTTGGGAGTAAGGATAGGATAGTTTGTCGGTCTTTGTCAGATACCATCCCCCAAACCATCCTAATCACTGGAGGTTGAGCGCTAGGATCCGTTGCCGCCGTATGATTCTCAATCAAATTACGTTTCCAAAGCTCAATTGCCTTGTTGTACTGATCATTCAATTGCGACATCGTATTTTTTACCCCATCAGAATTGTGGGCCGTATCGGTTACTGTCCAAGGGCTATTTGAAATTATCTCCCAACGACCTCGTAATCCGGATAGAGCTACTACATTTTCTAAGGCTTGAAGAATCAAACTGCGCTTAAGGGGAAACCATAAATCTTTTAAGGCTTCAATGGCGCAAGTAAAGGTTTGGATATTCTCCAATTGGTAATTCCCCTTCAACGCCAATTGTCGAACAAAACCAATATCTACCGCCAAATTATGATAGATTTTCGCATTGTTTTTTATAGAAACAGCCTTCATGACGTCCATCGCTTCTTCGCGCATAGGTCCCAAAGCGACAGGAATCCCACGTTTTATAATTCCGGCTTTCTCAGTAGCGATTTTCTCGATGCTATTGCCCAACAGATCCATGTGATCCCAACCAATATTTGTAATCACAGATAGGATAGGACTAATCACATTTGTACTATCTAATCGGCCTCCGAGTCCCACTTCAATCACCCCAATATCGATTTTCTCGGCTCTAAAATGATAAAAAGCCAAAGCAACCGTGATTTCAAAAAACGAAGGTTTGATTCGATCTAGCGTTTCATGGATCTCATTCATGAAATCAATTACCGTTTTTTCTTCGATGCATTTCCCGTCGATGCGAATGCGCTCTGTGAAGTCTAAGAGGTGAGGAGATGTGTAGAGCCCGGTTTTATACCCGTGTTGCGTTAAAGTGGCTGCAATCATGCTAGAAACCGACCCTTTGCCGTTGGTTCCAGCGACATGAATCCATTTTTGATCTCTATGAGGATTGCCAATGGCTTCAAGAAGATCAATAGTATTGTTTAAATCAGCCTTGTAAGCGGCTTTCCCAATGTTATGAAACATGGGTAATTGACTAAACATGTAGTCTAGGGTTTCACTATACGAGGTAAACCTCGGCATTAAAAAGATTTCGTTACGTTTAATGTCACCAATGCACTTTCACCGCAGCCTTCGCCGTTCTTGTCGAATTTAGAATCATTCAAAAAGTCACGGAATATTCGCATCATATCATTGTCGTCGCCGTTCCATGAAGTGCCTTTTACATTCCATTCAATCACACTATATTTTCCAGTACAGTCAATTCGAACCCTGGCGATAATTACGCCAAATGCATCTGTTCTTGGATTGTCGTAATTGGACGACATAGCATATTTCTTAAATGTAGTGCTAAAATTCTTACCACCCTTGTTTCCAGTTACTCGATCACCATAATTGCCCGTAACACCGCCATTATTTCCACCTTTGCCTGAGCCAGTGCTTCCACTTCCGTTTTTCCAACCATTAGGATCACCTTCGCCACCTTTACCACCGCGTTTTCCAATTTTGGTCATATCAACCTTGATTTTTGGATTGTCCGATGCAGGTCGATCAGAACTTGGAGGATCAATAGGAGGTAAACTTGTGGTTTCTGGATTCGCCTCACTCGTAACTACTGGTCCTGCGCCACCGCTTTGTGGTTGATTGGATTTGGGTCCTTCAGACGGATCACCGCCCAATTTTGGTGGAGTTGGAGATGGGCCACCATCGGTAGGTCGACCAAAACTAGGATCTTCCACCATACCGAAGTCCAATATTAAATCACCTTTTTTATTCTCAAATGGAGGATTTGGAATTGAAATATGCACAAAATAAAGCATCAACAAGATGATTGCCGACGCAATCAGAGCTATCACCCATGAAACAGCGCGCTGGCCGTTGGTGGTCCTTAGGTTTTCCTCAATTTGATAATGTGCCATCAGTTATTCCAATCTAACGCGATATCGGATACAGATAATGTGCCCGTTGGCAAAATTTTAATCGTTTCGGCGTAATCACTTGCCAATTTATCAGATTCAAATCTGCCCAATATTACCTTATACAAACTCGATTTTTTTCCTTTCACCAAACACGCATCAACTCCCACCAGCTGCCACAAAAGACATTCCCTTTCACCCAAAGAAGGTGTGAGGTAGGCGCCGCCAACAATTACAAATTTGCCTGTGATGTTGATATTGGCCTGTTTGAACTCAGAAATACCGACAGTTCCTTTAGCATATTTCAACTGGTGAGAAATGGCTGTGGATTTGGCTGATTTATCGTCCCCTTCACTTTCGTCCACAATAATAAACTTGTCAATATTTGATTTAATAGGGGCGTTAATTTTGATTTTTTGACTGTCTTGCGGAAGCAAAGTCGCCATGTCATTGCCAGTGCTAACCGACCATATCTGAGCGATACTCAACAATACGCCAGCACCAATGCTGATGATTGCAAACGATGCCGCCATTCTCCACAAAAGGGGTGTTTTCCTCTTGGATTCCGTGAATTCGCTATGATGCTGATCCACAGAAGATTCGGGATCAAGAGCCGTAACATCCAAGCCAACTTCTAACTGTTCAGCATTTTCGGTTACGAATTCAATCACGCGGGTATCTGTCAAGTCATCAACGCGATCAACTGAAGGCGCTTCCATACTAACCACAGGCTTGATTTCAACAGTTCTGGTTGCTGTAGTTTCTGAGCGATACACCGGAATGTCCTTCCATTGCCAATCGATGATGGGCAAACCATACGTTTCCTTACTCAAATTCAAGGTTGGGCTGGCAAGGAAAAATAAATCACCAATGGCGTTTCTATGAAATTTCCCTAAGTCACCCATAGTAATGGCATGAGTAGAAGTGCAATTATTGGTAAGGGCATTGAATTCAGTCACCAAAAGATTTGACGATTGCCTGAACTGCAAGCCACTGATTTCCCTGAGTTCATTGGAAACAAATCCATCGTCCTCTTGGATATTCGAATTAAAGAAAAGGGTATGAACACTAGGCTTTAGCTGACCAGAAAAAGGGTTGGCCATACCATAGTTTTTACGAAGAATAAAAGCTCCGAAACCAGGAATAACAGCGCATTCGTGTTTGTATAAAACACGGGTGATGGCCATTATTACTGCGGGATTCATAATACAATATTACGGCTATTTTTTAAATCTTCCTCAAAACAACGAAAGGGAAAGTCCACCCATCACAGTTAAACCAAAGTTTTTATAACCATACCACTGCTGATATTCATTATTTAAGAGGTTACTCCCTTGAATCCAAATTCTACCTTTACCCGAAAGTCTGTAGTCGATGCGTGCATGAATATCCATATACCCTGGCATTTCCTTGGTTTGAGGCTTTCCATCAACAATCACTTGATTTCTGCGCTTGCTAACACCATCAAGGCCACACTGAATTTCAATTGATTTACCCAAATAATACTGACCCGCTATTCCATAAGTGAGGGAGGGTAGATGCCAAGCGTAATCATTCCTATCAACATTGTAGCTGATCACTTTTGCGTTGGCTGATAATTTCAATTGTTCGCCAATTTTATACTTGACCATACTTCTAAAATACACGCTGTTTACATCGGCATAGATGAACTGTAACGAACCTAAACTATCTGTCATCGACTTTTTCTTGCCCGAAACCATCATTGAATCGGCTCTTGACACAACCAAGGCCATGTCTGAAGATGAATTGCCACCAAAATCCAAAGCGAACTCCGCGTTTTCAGTGATTTTCCCTTTGATGCCCAAGTATCCGTTGAATTGCTCGTAAGTGTTTTTGATTGAAACTGAATCACCCGTAAATGGCATGTATGTATTCATTCTGCGGAAGCTATTCTTCTTTAAGCCACCATCAATTCCGCCATAGATTTTCAAGTTTAAGCCCGTCAATGTCTTTTCGATTTCTAAATAGGGGTTGACATAAACCTTGCTTGATGCATTTTGCGTGTCGATGGTCTGTGTCCAATTTGTTAATAGCACTCCAAATTTAACATCCAACTGGGTGGGTTGATGGTTGAATTTTATGTAAGGCAACGCATCGATGAATAACTGTTTATTTTGACTTAAGCCATTGACTTTGTTAGTGTCCGGTTTTTGCTGCATATCTAAATACGTTGTACTCAAATCAGCACCCCAAACAACATTTTTAACTCGATGTGAAAGGTTTAAGTAACCACTAAAGTCTAATTCCTTTTGACTAAACGACCCAGTGTTGAATGCCTGGGCAGCAATACCAGTATGAATTGAGGGTCTTTTTCCGCTCGCAATTAGGTCATAATCCACACCCAAACCAAAATGATTGCTGATTTTGCCAGTACTTGTAATACTTGGCTTGTCATATAACGAATCCTTGGCGAAGAAATTGATCTTGTCGATGTTGTAAAAAATCTTTGTCTCCAAACCTGAGTTTTGGAAGTACTTGGCTCCTTGCAATTGGAATTTGTTGGTAGAAAACTCACGGATAGAGTTGGCTGGGTTGGCATTTAAGTGTAAACCACTGAAGTTGTAGCTGTAATTCGGGTTTGCTTTACTACTTAAGTATAGCTCTCCAAGGATATGTCCATAATTTCCACCGCCAATTCTTGCGTAATTAGATAGGTAAACCGAGTCGGAACTCTTATCCTTAAGTTTTTCTGGTTGAACAGGACGAATGATTTTTCGTGTATTCCATGCAAATTCTGGTGTTTCGAACTTGACGTTGATTTTAGGATTTTCTGAGCGAGGGACAATAGGATCTAACACCAACTTTGAGGATGGGATTAGTTTCGGCTCGAATTTGGTGGTTACCTGACGCGACGAATTGTCGATCCCACGATTTCCTGGTTGGGCAATAATAGACGCACTTGCAAGCGTTGTAAGTCCAATTAGAATGACACTTTTCATGTAAATACAAAATTCAATGAAAGCTTTGTTAGGATACACACCGTTTTTGAGGGTGTCTAAAAAATATAACGGATTGGACGATGTTGTGCTTTTCATAAAAGTAATTAAGAAAATTTACAGAAATAGTTGAAGTATTTGTTGGATTTACTTATCTTTGCAGCCCAATTCACGGATTATGTACGCCATTGTTGAAATAGCCGGAAGGCAATACAGGGTAGAAGAGAACAAGCATCTTGTTGTCAATCGTCTACAAGCAGAAGCAGGCTCAACTATTGAGTTTGATAGAGTATTAATGGTCGGTGGCGATAAAATCAAGGTGGGTGCCCCCACAGTTGATGGAGCTACTGTTACTGCCACAGTTAAAGAGCACGGAAAAGGTGACAAAGTATTGGTATTCAAGAAGAAAAGAAGAAAAGGATACCAAAAAATGAACGGATTTCGTCACTATTTGACATTGTTAAAAATCGAAAGCATTAAAGCCTAATATAGAAGAACGTCATGGCACACAAAAAAGGTGCGGGTAGCACGAAAAACGGAAGAGAATCACACAGTAAGCGCTTGGGTGTAAAAATCTATGGTGGTCAAGTTGTGAGAGCTGGTAATATTATTGTTCGTCAGCGTGGTACTAAACACCACCCAGATGTGAATGTAGGGATCGGAAAAGATCATACTTTGTTCGCATTGTCTGATGGAATCGTAGTATTCCGCAAAAGCAGAGAAGGCAGAAGCTTCGTTTCTGTTCAAGGTCAAGCTTAAATTATTTAAAAAATAAATATCAAAAAAAGGGGAAGGCAACTTCCCCTTTTTTATTTTCGTACCATAATGACAAACCTCACTCCAAAACATCCTGTAGATTCATTCACATTGATGAATGAAATTGTATTGCCTAACGATACCAATACTTTGGGGAATTTAATGGGAGGTCGCTTGCTACATTGGATGGATATCTGTGCGGCTATCGCTGCCCAAAAACACAGTCACAATATTGTAGTTACGGCTGCAGTTGACAGTGTTTCATTTAAAGAAAGTATTCGATTGGGTGATGTTGTTACGCTGAAAGCGTATGTATCCAGGGCTTTTAATTCAAGCATGGAAGTGTTTATTGAAGTGTTTGCTGAGAATTTGCCTTCTGGCGGCCGTGTTAGATCCAATGAAGCTTACTATACGTTTGTGGCCTTAGATGGCAGAAACAAACCTGTAACTGTTCCGGAACTAACTCCTCAATCCGAAGAGGAAATCCTAAAATTTGATGGTGCACTACGCCGACGTCAAGTTAGATTGATTCTCGCCGGAAAAATGAAGCCCGAGGATGCACAAGAGCTGAAAAATCTTTTCGTTTAATCGATCAGATCTCGCGTGTTGCGATTTTTTGAATTATTTGATCAATCCAATTTCCCTTAATCGCTCCAAAAGGAACTCCATCGCGGTGCAATCACTGTATTTCTTTGGATTTTCTTCGGTAATACACTGCGGCAATGTATTTAATGGGACATTTGGACGTGGATGCAAGAAGAATGGAATGCTATATCGAGGTTTTCCCCACTGATTTTCAGGCGGATTAACCACCCGATGGGTAGTGCTTTTTAATTGATCATTGGTTAATCTCTGCAACATATCGCCCACATT
>CANHXF010000078.1 GCA_947464515.1 Flavobacteriales bacterium | reverse complement strand
TCATTTCGTCGACATTGCTCGCATAGCCATATTTGATTTGTCCCCAACTCGTAATCCCAGGCTTAATTCGTTGCAACCTTTGATAAATAGGCTCCCTTGCCACAATTTGTTCCTTAAAGTATTCTCGCTCAGGTCTAGGGCCAACCAAGCTCATTTGACCCAATAGGACATTAATAAATTGTGGGAGTTCATCCAAACGGGTTTGACGCAAAATAATTCCGATTTTCGTTCTGCGATCGTCTTGGTCATGACTCAGTTGTGGTCCCGATGTTTCCGCATTAACTCTCATGCTACGGAACTTGATGATATTAAAAAATTTCCCTTTTAACCCAATCCTAGGCTGAGTAAAGAAGATCGGACCTTTGGAGTCGAATTTGATAATTAGGGCGATTATTAAATAAATAGGAGACAAGAGTATCAACGCAATGATGGATACCAAAATGTCAATGATTCTTTTCAATACCTTCTGCCAAGTGGGCATCACCTCAAAATCTACCTCCACCAGCATGGCTCCAAGAATGTTGTTCATTTTTACCATCCCCAAAACCAAACTGAATTGGTCCGGCATAATTTTAAGATGAATCTCTTCATTTTGTACGCAGTCAATAATTGGAGTCACCTGGTCGGCTTCACCTGCCTCAGCACAAAGAATTATGTCTTCAATTTGAAGTTCCTGAATCAATCTTGGTAATTCACTCCAATGTCCTAAAACCGTTGTTCCAAAATCTTGTAATTGACATTCATCTTTGATTTTGACAAATCCTTTGATAAAGAAACCTTCCGATTTTTTGGCCGAATTCAACTCTTGATAAAGTTTAAGTGCCCTGTCGCCGCAACCTACGATCAATGTGTTATAGCCCCAAACTCTATTTTTGACATTGTGAATCGTCTTGGTGACCAAGATCAATCTAAAAACAAGGGTTGATAGAAATTGGAATCCGAATAACAATGCAACCGACAGGTAATAATCCCGATAATTGGAAATACTATCGTCCAGAATTAATGTAAAAAAGAGAAAAACTACGCCAATAACCGTGCTGTTGAAGGTGTGCTGAAGTTCCTTCAATCGAGAACGTCTAAAAATGTAGTTGTAATAACCGCTGATGCCGTGAAGTAAAATCCAAAAAAGGGGCACCAACACTAGACCCAATAGCAAATTGTCGTCGTGGTTAACCGGAATTTCGTAACCGTGTTTACTCGCCTCAATAAAACTCTTCCTAAATAGAAACAGACCCAACCAACTCAAAGTAGCCGCTGTCCAATCGGCAATAACATGGAGAATAATTCTACGGGTTTGATTCATATCACTTTAGAAAACTCAAACGCAAATTATCGATGAATATTTCCCTTGAAACGGTGCAAACTTCTGGTTTATTTATATCGAAGAAAAGACGAATCGATGTTCCGGCGGGTTGACTGGCCAATTCAAATACCAAATTGACATAAAATCTCTTCCATTGGCCACCGGTTTTGTTGACCAACATGTAGGGTAAAAGTTCGTTTGCCGTAGAATTTTTTCGGCGCATTGCTAACTGAACGGGTAAATCAGATTTTACATCAAACTCAAAGAAAACAGAAGAGCCATCCAAAGGCAAATCCTTGAATTCTTCAAATGATCCAACATCTATGTATTTGCTTGAGTCGATGTCCTCAAATACGATTCGATAAGCTTTTGTGCTGCTCTTGAATTTGCCATCGAGGTCAAATGGAGTACTTACAATGGAAATCGAATCGCCAGGATAGGGTGAGGGCGCAATTGGAATAAGGGTAGAGTTATTGTCTTCGAAATCTTCATTCCATCGAACAAAGACGTTCTTGCGAAATGTAAAAACAGGGTTTATCGGAATGCTTTTCCCCGCTTGGAGTAAAAAAGTATCGACATAAGAAGCCATCGGCGTATAAATGCCTAGGTTGTTTTTGCTACCGTTTATATACACCAAGGGGAAAATTTCGAGTCTGATATTCCCCAATTTAGTGATTGGTATTTTACAAGGGAATTCGAAATTGCCGATAAATTCCTCGTTAGCAAACACTTGTACACCTCTGATTTGGTGAATGTTATTTCCTTGAAGCGACGAAATGTCCAAAGAAACCGAATCAACAGAAATTTGCGCCGGAATGCCTTTGTGTTCATCCTTACACGACATTATGCCAATGATACCTAATAAAAATGCAATAGAATATTGTATTCCGCTGAAAGACCTCACACCACAAACTTAATGGATTTTAAGTAACCATAAAAATGCTATGGTTTGTTTTGGATTCGATTATAGGTCCTGATATTTCCTTTGGACCTTATCGATGGCCCATTCGCAAGTAGTTGTTACCTCTAGAGCGTGCTCTAGATTCGTTAACGGTGTTAGGTTGTTGTTGATGTTCTCTCCAAAGTTGCGCAACTCCATTTTCCATGTATCAAACGGCATAATTTGTCGATCAATACGAATCAATTCCGGGGGCAATTCTGGATGATCAAAATCGGCAGATAGTGAAAGTTGATCACTTTGTTCAGCCGTGCGATATTCAACCAGTTCGTTGGCGGCGAAATTCAAAAGATACAGCCGGTCTTGTTGGAAAATTTTAAGGGTGTATGTCCCTGGTTCCATGGCTCTACCCGCTGTAATGTGGGCTATCGCGTCGTTGTCGAATTCTAAATGGATATTCAACAAATCCGTCTGCTTGCCAAATAAAAACATCGGTCTTGCCGAAATGCTTCTAACACGACTCGAAACGGTGCGTTGAATCAAATCAATTTCTTGGTATAAATTCGTGTGTATCCAAGCGGCGAACTCACCTGTTTGTGGTGGATGACAGTGTTTTTCTAATTTGATGTAACGCGGCTTTTTTACCAATTGTAACGCTGCTGTAAAGAGCGGTTTGTTATGAAGCACGTTGCCAATTTGGATAACGACATTGGATTCTCGCTTGAATTTTGATAATGTTTCGATTTCGCCCAAATTCCAATTTCTGTACCCATCAAAGAAGATGTGTTTTCCCATCTTAACTAAGTTACAAATGACATCAAACGGCAAATTCTTTACATGTCGATCCACAAAAAACACATCGCCCATACTTGCAATCTCTAAAGCAAACATGAATTCTCCAAGCATCGAAATGTTTTGCGAATCGTCTGGGTCCACAAAGCCCACCAAGTCAAATCCATTTACTGTGGCTAGTAAATGTTCGAAAATTTCTACTTTTCTTTTCGATCCTATGACAACTGATTTTAGCATGTTCTACCTTTGTGGTCGGGTGCAAAGATTTGCAAACCGCAGTGAGTACCCAAATAGGGTTTTGAACAGATGGTAAAAAAGACGGATTTAGTAGACACATTGATTCACCAAGGCCAGCGGAAACGCTTGGTTGATGAACTTCGTAAAAAAGGGATTCAATCGCCTGCAGTTTTACAAGCGATGGGGACGGTTCCTCGGCAGTGGTTTTTTCCTAAGGATTTTGAACATTTCATTTATCGTGATGCAGCCTTTCCAATTGATCACGGTCAAACCATTTCACAGCCCTATACCGTAGCGTATCAAACAGAACTTTTGGGCTTGAAGTCGGGTGATAAGGTCCTGGAAATCGGGACGGGTAGTGGTTATCAAGCAGCAATTTTATTGGCAATGGGCGTACAAGTTTACAGTGTTGAATATATTCTACCGTTATTGCAAAAAGCCAGTGGGATATTCAAAGCCTTGGGCGCTGAGATTCAATTGTTTCATGGCGACGGGACATTGGGACTGCCTTCATTTGCTCCCTTCGATGCGATTGTTGTAACTGCCGGAGCACCAGCCGTTCCTGAAACGTATGTAAAACAGCTCGCAATTGGCGGTAGACTGGTGATTCCCGTTGGCGATAATACCGAGGATCTGAAAATGATGCGAATTACCAAAATCTCAGAAACACAAACCAAATCAGAAGTACTTCAAGACTGCAAGTTTGTCCCGCTGAAGGGATCTCACGGTTGGAAGTGAAATCAACTCGTTAGAAGTTGTAGTGGAAATTACCCCTATGAGCGATTCATTCGTTCTTCAATGTCCTCCACTTCGATGGGGAAATTCTCCATAAAGTCGATTACTCCATTCGCAGTAATCAAAACATCATTCTCAATTCTAATTCCCAATCCTTCTTCCGGAATGTAAATGCCTGGCTCAACCGTAACAACATTGTTGATGTCCATCGATTCCCAGCGATGCATCACGTCGTGAACATCTAGTCCCAAATGATGACTCGTGCCATGCATGTAGTATTTTAGGTGGGCTTTAGGATTTGCTTTCACCTCTGCAGAGGTCAATAAGCCCAATTGAATGAGCTGCTCCGACATGATTTTGCAAACTTCTTCGTGATAGACTGGCAAACTCACGCCCGGACGAAGTAATTTCTTGGCCTCTCGCTGAACCAAAAGTACCGCGTTGTACACTTCTTTTTGTCGGGGTGAAAACCTTCCATTTACGGGTATGCAACGAGACAAATCACCATTGTAATTGCCATATTCAGCACCAAAATCTAACAATAATAGGTCGCCGTCTTTACACTGTTTATTGTTTTCGATGTAATGCAATACACAAGCACTTGAACCACTCGCGATGATGGGGTCAAAGGCAAATCCACGACTTCTGTTGCGGATGAATTCGTGTATTAATTCCGCCTCGATCTCGTATTCAAAAACACCTGGTTTAACAAAGCCTAATAGTCGCTCAAATCCTTTTTGGGTGATGTTGATTGCTTCCTTAAGTTGGTCAATTTCTTCCACTTCTTTCCTCATTCTCAAGTTGGCAAGAATGGGAGAAGATCGTTTGAAATTGTGTGCAGGATATTTGTCTTTTATTTCTTTGGCAAAACGCAAATTTGAGTAAGAAACACGATCGCTAAAACGATCATTTTCGTTTAGGTTAAAGTATATAGTTTCGGCCAATAAAAAAGCAGCATGAATTGTTTTCCAAAACTCGTGAAACCAAAATACTTGCTTAATCCCAGAGACTTCATATACTTGATTCGGATTTAATCTAGCCCCGTCCCAAACGGCAATTTGGTCGCTCGTTTCCTTCACAAAAATCATCTCTTTGTATAATGGATTTGGCGAGTCTGGGAACAATACCAATATAGTATCCTCTTGGTCAATTCCTGTTAAATAGTAGATATCCGATTGTTGTCGAAATGTAAAATATGCATCCCCATTTCTTGGCAATTCATCATTGCTGTGAAATACCGCGATAGACCCTGAAACCATTGAATCGGATAGTTTTTTTCTATTCTTAACAAACAGTGAAGAAGCTGGATTTTTGTATTTCGAATTCATGTATGCAAACTTATCATTATAAAAAGGCAATTCAAAATGGGCTTTTAAATGCGTAATCGGATGAATGATATTTGTCATTGTTTCAAAAAAAACCTATTTTTGGTGCAACGTAGTTATAAAAACAATTGTCAATAGCACACAAACCTAAAATTCATATTCTATGAAAAAACTTTTACCTTTCTTATTTTTTGTTCTAACTTTATCATTATCAAACATTTCCAAAGCCTCTCACATGATGGGTGGGGATATGTCCTATCAATGTTTGGGTAAAGGAAAGTACAAAATCACGGCAAAAATTTACAGAGACTGTCGAGGTATCGCATTTAGCGGCCCTTCATTTGGTGTTTTTGCAGGTACCAATGGTGGAAATGGCTGCGGAAGTAGTGGGTTGTCGATTTCCAGAACGGGTATCAAGGATGTAACGCCACGTTGCTCAACAGCGAGTTCTCCTTGCTCGCCTCAAAACACTTATGGAACGGGTGAAGGTATCGAAGAACATACCTACGAAGTCACTGTTGATTTCAATACAAGTCCATTGAGTGGTTATGTAAACAAGAGTACATGTTGTGAAGTGACATTTTACATTGGACAGTGTTGTAGAAATGGTGCGATTACCACGGGTCCTTCAGGTAATGACTTCTTCACAACTTGTATGATCAATATCTGTAACATCAAGAAGACAACCAATAAATGTAATACTTCACCAACGTTGAGTAATGCTCCAATTGGTTTTCTTTGCTGTAATCAGGCGTATTATTTCAATAATGGTGCGATTGATACTGTAGATTATGATTCATTTTCATATGGTCTTACAAATGGTATTAGTGGTTTGCCTAACAGTTCAGTTTCCTATTCTTCTCCATTTACACCGCGTTATTTCATGACGCCATATTGCATTCCGCCAACTTCAATTACATGTACACCCAATCCTAAAACGAATCCACCGAGGGGTTTGTTCTTCGATACGAGTTCGGGTGATATCATTTTAACACCCACAAAATGTGACGAGGTGGCGATTGCTGTAATTACGATTACAGAATGGCGCAAAGATAGTGCTACTTCCAATTACCTTATGATTGGTAAAACGCGGCGTGACATGCAGTTAATTGTAAAAGATGATTGTGGATACAACAAAGCCCCAACTTTATTAGGTCCGTATAACTGGAAAGTCTGTGAAGGGGAAACGCTGAAATTCAAGGTGGAATCCGATGATGAAACGTTTACACCGTATCAGAAAATTCCGGATACAACCAATTTGAAGTGGAATAAAGGTATCCCTGGTGCTACGTTTAAATTAGCGAATAGAGTAGATTGGCCAGAAAAGAGAAAAGCTTGGGCTTATTTCGAATGGACTCCATCTGTAGGTATGGCGTCTGATATCGCTTACTCATTCTCAGTAACTGTAACAGATGACCACTGCCCTAAACCTTCTCAAGCGATTCGTGGTTTCAAAGTAAAAGTAAATCCACGCGCATTTAGCATTCGTAAATACACCAATTTGAAGTGTGGTAAGTTTGCAATGGCGGCATCAGTAGGTGCATCATTTAAGGGCGCACCTCAGTTTAAATGGAGCGTTAGAGATAGTATGGGTAAGTCTGAAATATTTTACAGTACTAAAAAATCAGATACTATGACTTTTTACCGTGGTGGAAAATATATCATTGTACATACTGTAAATAACTCCGACAACTGTCCTACAATTTATAGGGATACTGTTATTATTCCAGATCCCCCGCAAGTAGTTATGGCCAAGTCTGACACATTTGCATGTTTTGGTACAACTATGAAGTTGAATGCCAATGTGTTATACGGTAAGGCGCCTTTCAAATACTATTGGACAAGAGTAGTGAAGGATACGGGATCTAAAGCGGCATGGAAATCTGAAGCGCATATTTCAGGTGATACTTTCCAAACTCTTAGTATTCCTAATATTAATCGTGATTCTACAGTTCGTATCAGAATCACCGATGGTGATGGATGTATCTTCTATGATACTTCCACAATATTCAAGAAACCGCTGCCAGTGGTGAGTATCGGGCCAGATCAACGTATATGTACCTACGAAATTGCAACCTTTGATGCTCAAAACGCAGATACGGTAAAATATAAATGGAGTACAGGTGACACCACAAGGATTTTCAAAACCAATAAAAAAGGCACATATTGGGTGCAGGTAATGGAAACAAAATGGAAGTGCGTTAAAT
>CANHXF010000077.1 GCA_947464515.1 Flavobacteriales bacterium | reverse complement strand
TTGTCACCCAAGTCACGATGGGCATGCACCTAACATTGGGATTGGGCAAAAAAATCGTTCTGATGAACAATATCTTTAACCCTCATGAATTTGATTTATTCAACAAAGGCGCGATCGTTCAGCCACCCAAAGAATGTAAATGCTTTTATCGAGGCAGCTGCGTAGATGGTACTAGCTGTATGGATACTTTGCACCCTTCTGTTGTATTGCAGCAGGTAGAAAGCGTCCTGAATAGCAATTGATTGATACATTTTTAAAAGTCCATTGCAAATTTCACTGCAACTCACTATTTTTGCACCCCCAATGGCGAGGTAGCTCAGGTGGTTAGAGCGCAGGATTCATAACCCTGAGGTCGGGGGTTCAAGTCCCCCTTTCGCTACTCCTTCAAAAAGCCCCTGATTTTCAGGGGCTTTTTATTTTCTCAAAATCAATGGGCGTAAATCCAAATAATTAATTCCCTTTTATACCCTAATTTTGCTATTTATGTCAACGCATTCGAGACCCTGCAGAGCATTTTTATTTTCACCTCGTTTGCTTCATATTTTTTGGTGCATTGTCCTCATCTCATTCTTTGGCCACGCCAATCAAACACAAGCACAATCATCTCCTAACTCAAAAAGGGTCAGCCACATTTATGGTATGCTGTGGGACGGAGAAACCCACGAACCCATGGCTTACGCCAATTTGTTCTACAAAAACACAGAGTTTGGTGTTGGGACAAATTTTGAAGGTGAATTCGACTTAGGCTACGGCCCCTGGCCTTCAGATACTGTAGAGATTGTTTATTTGGGCTTTGCTACGTATCAATTTGTGATCGACACGGTGACACATGCGCCAATGCATATTTACCTGCAGCGCACTTTTGAAAAAACCGAAGGTGTAACCATAAAATTAGGCATCAACCCAGCAATGAAATGGGTCGATTTAGCACAAAAAAATCGGACAAAAAACAGCCCCTCAAAAATCCCATCCTACCAATGCGAAGTCTTTTCAAAAACCACAGTTGCAATAAACAACATTTCTAAAAATCTGCAAAAAACCAAACTTGCCAAAGACGTTGGTGGTTATTTTGATACAATAAGCTATCTCACCGGTGATTCGAACAAGAGTATTCTGCCAGTTCTATTCTCAGAGGTCTTAAGCGATTTCAGCTTTCAACGCAACCCACGTTTTACCAAAGAAGTGGTAAAAGCTTCTCGAATTCGAGGAATTGGTGTCACCGATGGATCCTTCATCGGCCAAATGATGGGCAACACCTTTACCGGTTACAACATCTACGATGAGAGCATGGTTGTCTTAGACAAAGGCATACCAACTCCGATAAGTCCGGGCGCGGAATTGGTTTACGACTACAAACTTGTAAACGTCGACAAGCTAGGCCCAAGGCGTTTATTCCAAATCAAAGTCACTCCCAAAAACCCCAGAGATTTGGCTTTTTCTGGCTTTATGTGGATTGAAGACACCTCGGGCGCCATTGTTCGATTAAGCGTTGAAATCACAGGAACGGCAAACTTGAATTATGTAGAAAAACTCAAATTTTCCCAAGAATACGAAGCCACAAAAATTGAGGATTTTATTGTGCCCATCATCGATACCACCGACAATAGAAGAGTTAACAATTCAAAGGGTTACACTACTGCCTATTTCTGCACCAAAGCGAGGGTGATGCTTGATATTGGAGAACTTTCAGAGCAGGCTGCGGGAATGGTTGCAACAAATGTGCTGACATGCAAAAACATGAAGTACAACATGGAATTCCCCAAGAAGTTTTTTGAAAACCGATTGGTCATGTTGCCCGATGCAAATAGTAAAACCGATACCTTTTGGACAGCCCATGCGCACATTCAACAATCGCAAGAAGAAGCAAAAATCGCATCGAGAATAGACACCCTCAACAATTTGCCCCGCGTTAAGACCTACGTTGATTTGGTCAACTTCCTAGTGGACGGATATCAACGCATTGGCTTGATGGATTTTGGTCCCTATTACACATTGGCAAGTTGGAACTTATACGAAGGCCCACGACTGCGAATTGGCTATCGAACTACACCCGCGATTTCCAAAAACTGGGTCGCCACCGGATTCCTAGCCTATGGATTCAAAGACCAGCGATACAAATATGGGACAACGGTTGACATCTTTTTGAAGAAAAGCAATTGGACCAAGCTGACGCTTTCGCATCGCTTTGATACTGAGCTTATCGGACTAACCGACAACGACTTATATAGTTCAAGCCTATTTACCGCCTTTAACCTATTTGGCTCCAACAACATCACCCTGGTGAAACAAAGCAAGATCAGCTTGGGTACCGATATCCGCTCTGGCGTCCGCATATCAGGTTCATTGTCGCGCTCTCAATACGAATTCCCATTTGTGAAAAATTATCGTTTCGCGTACTACCCTAGCTATCCGGATACGTCAAACAACAGCATCTCCAACAAACTAACCAATGGTTATGTTTCTGTTCGATTCATCTATGAACCCCGCAGTTATTTCGTGAGAACGGATCAGGACAGGATGACATTTCACGCCGATGGACCGCGCGCAGAAGTGTATATTCAGCAAGGGTTAAAAGGATTTCTGGGCTCTCAATACAATTACACAAAACTCCAAGCCACCTACCTATATGATAAATCGTGGAGTGTAATGGGCAGAACGATTGCCTACGCTGAGTATGCAAAGGTTTTCGGCCAACTCCCCTATCCCCTGCTAACGGTTTATGTGGGAAACCAGAGTTTCATGTACAGCAGCCGGGCATATAATCAAATGCGCATTTTTGAATTCGTGTCAGACCGAAGCCTACAAATTGGAATAGAACACCATTTCAATGGATACATTTTTAACCGCATACCATTGCTGAATCATTTTAAACTCAGAGAGGTTGTTTCCAGCAAAGCCATTTACGGGACATTAAGAGACGAAAACAGAAATCTCATACCAAAAACTTGGGACCAATTTGGCACTGGCGATGCGGTGCCAATCACTCAGTTCAAGACATTTGGCCGGGAACCCTACTGGGAAATGGGCTTGGGCGTTGAAAATATTTTCAAGTGCATCCGAATCGACTTTATTTGGCGAATGACGTACCTCGAACCTAACTCGCACCGAAATGCAGGCATTAAGGCTAGCTTTTCAATGGGATTCTAAGTTTCGTATCTTTGTAAATATTTTAGAATACGCAGATTTTATCATTTGAGTTCTATTCCACAACCTTGAACCATACAGAATTTTACAATGAATGTCTTAACCATTTCAAAAACTCATCCGGTCATTAAATCAATTTTGATTTTTTTCTGTTTGATGTTTCCCAGTATTTCAAACGCACAAAATATAAAGCCTTGGGAAGGCTATTGGAAAGGAGATCTAAGTGTTGCAGGTATGCAACTCACATTGATTTTTCACGTAAATCCGCCTACAATTGAAGGAAATACAACTGTATACCGATCCACATTGGACGTGCCGATGCAGCGTTTAAAGAATTTTAAGATTGATGAAACCGAGATCCAAGGCGAAGAAATCACATGGCGATTGTCGTTGCCGGCTTCTTTTCAAGGAAAAAGAAATGCAGAGGGCTTGTTGGTTGGGAATTGGACCCAAGGCGGGAAATCTTTGCCATTGACATTGCGCTACAGCGAGACATTGAATTCCGTAAAACCCCAAACACCGAAACCACCCTACCCCTACACATCAAAATCGGTCAATTTTAGTCATCCCAGCGGGAAATTGAAATTCGGCGGGACATTGACCTACCCAGATACAAATTCGGTAAAAATCGATGCGATTGCGCAGAGCATTTATCATTTGGCGCGAAAAACGCCCAATCCCGCGGATCCTACATTCAAATTACCTGCTGTTTTGTTATTGTCGGGTAGCGGTCCGCAGGACCGCGATGAAACCCTCGGCGACCACAAACCCTTTGCTGTTTGGGCCGATTTCTTGACAAAATTGGGCTTTGTAGTGCTTCGCGTGGATGATCGGGGTGTGGGAAGTTCCAACGGTGACCCCAAGTTTCTAGAATCCACCACCACCGCTTCCTATGTGAGTGACGCACAAGCCGCCATTCGCTTTCTTTATACCCAGCCAATGGTTGACACCATGCGAATTTTCGTAATGGGTCATAGCGAAGGCGCAAATGTGGCGGTAAAACTAGCAAACGCACAAACCGACATATCAGGGGTTATTTCTCTAGCCGGAATGACATCCAGCGGTGTGGAGACATCTGTTTTTCAAAATCAAATCAACTGGAAAGCGTTGAAGTTAGATAGTGGTTTAATTTCGGGATTGAGTGACTTGCATCGCGAAATGATTCAGTTGGCATTCATGGTGAAATCAAATCAAACCACAGGAGATCATACTATTTCAGACAATTCTACTGGTTCTGTTCAGTCAAAGAATGATAATTCTAGCAATAAAAACACACCGCAACGAAGCGAAGCCAGCACATCAGAATACGAAACACTACTAAAGGCATACATTGCAAAAAACAAAAGCGACAAAAATCTGCAACGCGCCTATAAATACCAGATAAATCTATCCAATGGAGCAGCCAAAGCGACAGGCGCAAAATCAGCTCTCAACTACCTTGCCCAAACCTATATTGGCTTAGCAACAAATCCTTGGACCAGCTATTTCCTTCAATCGGATCCCGAAATAGAATTCACTGAGCTAAAAAATTGTGATATTCTGATGGTTCAGGGATCAAAAGATCAGCAAATCGATGCCATTGGCACAGCAAAATTGGTAGACAAAATGAACCAAACTGGCGTAGGTATTACTTACCGAGAATTCCCAGGATTAAATCATTTACTGCAACATTGTAACACTTGCGATGTCTCAGAATATTTCAATTTAGACGAAACCACTGCCATGGAGGTTATGTCGGTCGTGGGCAACTGGCTCACGCAACGAAATCAACTTCGATAGTAGAGCAACAACTTTCTGGTTTCAGCAAAATACTCTATCGCTTCCAGGTCCTTCATGAAACTCCAGCGGGATTAACTCCCCAAAGCAATTAGAATTATTCGTTAATTTAAAAATCAATCCGGAATCGTTCCCGGCGCATATCTGCATAGTCCAATGGATTGGCAAAATCCTCAGCGAATTGATTCCTATTTCTCACCAAGTGAATTGCATCGTATACCGCGGCTCTAAAACTTGAGGTATCGGCAACTCCAGTTCCAGCGATATCATAGGCCGTTCCGTGGTCTGGGCTAGTACGAACGATGGGTAATCCCGCAGTTACGTTAACACCATCCATAAATGCCAATGTCTTGAAAGGAATTAATCCTTGATCATGATACATCGCAATCACTGCATCGAAATTCTTGTAATTCCCACCGCCAAAAAAGCTATCGGCAGAATAAGGGCCATAAACGAGTTTTCCGCGCTTGAAATGCGTCTGAATCGCAGGCACAATCAACGTCGCCTCCTCTTTGCCCAACAAGCCATTATCGCCCGCGTGAGGATTCAACCCCAAAACAGCAATGCGCGGCTTCAGTACATTAAAATCGTTTCTTAGTGATTCGTATACAACTTCAATTTTCTGTTCGATTTTATCCTGGGTTAGATGTTTACCCACTTCGGTAATTGCAATATGTTCGGTTACCAAAGCAACGCGTAGATCCTCGCTAGCTAAAATCATGGCATAATTGGTTTTTCCGAAGGCTTCCGCCAAATAGCCGGTATGACCTGTAAAATCTGCCGAATGGGGAGCAACAGTAGATTTATCTATGGGTGCGGTAACCAAAGCCTGTAAATGATTGACATCCGAAATGGCTTTATCTAAAGATTTCAAAGCTTCCAAACCAGAAGCATCCGAAGATTTACCAATGGTTAATTCAAAAACGGCATCGCTACTAACAACCAAATTCAATTTCCCGGGTTTTGCCTCGGCCGCCGTTGAAATCAAGGTATACATAGGCTCCTGCAATTCCATATGCTTTTTCCAAGCCACGAAGGTTTTGGGGTTTGCGTATAGTACAGGTGTGCAATATTTGAAAATATTTTCATCGGAAAAAACCTTTATGATGAGCTCCATCCCAACACCTGAGGGATCTCCTTGGGTTATTCCAATTACGGGTTTAAAATTATCCATTGATCTGCTGTCTAAGAAACTCCAAAGTTAAGCGAACGCCAACACCTGTGCCACCTTTTGGGATATAATGACTTGGAGAAGTTGAAAATGCCGTTCCCGCGATATCGATGTGAACCCATGGATACTGAGTAAAATGCCTTAAGAACATCGCTGCACTTTGAGCGCCACCCTCGCCTTTTCCTAAATTTTTAATATCCGCAATACCCCCTTTTATCTCCTCATAATACTCTTCCCACAATGGCATTTCCGCCACCCTCTCAAACACTACATCGCCAGCTTTTTTCAACGACTTAACAACTGAATCGGGGGCCTGCGCCATCAATGCCGAACCATAAGTGCCAAAAGCTCGTGCCGCCGCACCCGTGAGCGTTGCATAATCAATCACCAATTGGGGATCGAACTTCTTGGCGAACGACAACGCATCGCCCAGAATCAAGCGACCTTCAGCATCGGTGTTGAGGACTTCAACGGTTGTTCCGTCGAACATGGTTATCACATCACCCGGACAGGTTGCATTTTCACCCGGACGATTATCGGTAGAAGGAACCAAACCAATAATCCACAGAGGCCATTTCAATTTCGCTACCGCTTCAAAAACGCCAGCAACAACAGCGGCCCCGCCCATATCGCACTTCATCATATCCATGGAATTTGGGGTTGGCTTCAAACTCAACCCACCTGTATCAAAAACAACGCCTTTACCCACCAAAACGATAGGCTGGCTATTTACTGCTTTTTTGGGCTTGTATTCTAAAACCGAAAACGTTGGTGGCTCCTGGCTTCCCTTGTTTACCGCCAACAAACCGCCCATTTTCAAGCTTTCTATTTGTGCTTCGCCGAATACTTCTACTTTAAAACCGGCCGCTTCACCCATGTTGAAAAATGCATCGGCCAACCCTTGGGCGTTCAGTGCGTTGACTGGCTCGTTGACTAGGTCACGCGCTGAATTTACAGCAGCTACAATAATCTTTATCTCATCCTGCCTATCCTCTCCCTTACCCTTTAAGGCATATTCTATTGCAGCTTCGCGAGATTTTTTCTTTAAATATTTATCAAACTGATAATCAGAGAGCAATAAGCCTTCAAAAAACGCCAACCCTTTTGCTGCATCGCAGTTGACATTTTTCACTACGACTTTTTCGATATCCTTCGACAGTAAAGCAAAACTCTTATAGGCCGCTTTTCTCAAAACCTCCCATTCGGCCGCATTGCTCTTTCCCTTATTGACCACCCCAATAAAACAGCCCTCTGGGCCGTAGTAATGAAAGAAAGTCTCAGTGGGTTTTTGATTCCAAAATTCGGCGATATTGGCTGGTAATTTTGTACTTGCAAATGACTTAGCATCATTGGCTAAAAAGATTTCTGCCTTCATGCTGCAAAATAACGAAATCAAAGCGGTAAACCCCACTTTATTTGCAATAATGCCCA
>CANHXF010000076.1 GCA_947464515.1 Flavobacteriales bacterium | reverse complement strand
TATATTTTGTGGATAGGCAGGATGGGCTGGTCGGTGTTATCGAAGGAGGTGGTATCGCCTAGCGCTATCGCCATTGAATGGGGGAAGGGTGATTGGACATGGGGAGATTTGCGCTTGGTGATTGAGCGGGTTGCGGTGGCGGAATTGGTTTTGTTGACTTCCCGTAAGGCTAAGAATACTGTCGACGTGGTAGATAATGTTCATGTAGATTCATACTACTTTGCTGATGCGTTGGCGGGGAAATCTGTAGTGATTCGTTCGTGGGTGAATGGGGATGTGATTGTGGGGTTTGGGGGTGGTTCGCAGAAGCTGAGCGACGTGTTTGTGAATCAGAAGATTGAGCCTTGGGCGAAGGATTATGTGGCGGTGATGACGTGTTCGGAGGGGATTTTGTGTGCGGTGGAAGTGAAGCGTTCCAATTTGTATCGTGTGGAAGAAACGGATGGCTATTGTTGGCGTTTGCGTTGGCTGCACAAATAAGCAACAACTTTAGGTCAATCATTATACCTTTGTTTTACAATGAAAGCCGTTATTCCTTTGGCTGGCATGGGGAGTCGTCTCAAACCGCACACCCGAACCCAGCCCAAATCGTTGATACCTTTGGCGGGAAAACCGATTTTGGGTCATATCATGGATCGACTTGTAGAGGCCGGTGTGACAGAATTTGTATTTGTGATTGGGTATCTGGGGGATCGCATCGAGCAGTATATCGCTGAGCAGTATGGGCAGTATCAATCTACGTTTGTGATACAAACTTTGGGCAAGGGAATTGGACATGCAGTATGGTTAACGCGTGATGTTTTTTCGGCCGATGAGGGTTTGTTGATTGTCTTGGGCGATACGATTTTTGAGGCGGATTTTGCGGGTGTTTTTGCCAAGGGCGGGAATGCTTTGGGGGTCAGGAAAGTTGAGGATCCACGTCAGTTTGGTGTGGCTGAATTAAAGGAAGACGGACATATTTTGCGCTTGAGCGAAAAGCCATTGATTCCGAAGTCGAATTTGGCTTTGGTAGGTCTGTATTACATCGAAAACTCGTCGGATTTGTTTGCTTGTTTGGATTATAACATTCAGCATGAGATTCGTACACAGAACGAGTTTCATTTGACGGATGCTTTGCAGTGCATGATCGACAAGGGCATTGGTTTTACTACGTTTACGGTGGATACTTGGTTTGATTGCGGACAGAAGGATATCATTTTGCAGACCAATCGCAATTTGTTAAAGCGTGTGGATCAGCAGGCGTTTGTGAAGTTTGAAAAGGGGAATATTATTGTTCCGCCGGTATATATTTCGCCTACGGCGAAGGTTGAGAATAGCATTATTGGGCCGGATGTGAGTATCGGTGATGGTGCTGTGATTACGCGTTCGATGTTAAAAAATAGCATTATTGGTCAGGGCGCGGAGTTGAACAATGCCATTTTGGAGGATTCGTTGATTGGGGCGGATGCCATTTTGGTGGGAGCGGCTTCGAGTTTGAATATTGGCGACAGTGCAGAAATCAATTTGCGAAATTCATAACAGTGAAATTTGCTTTTAACGATATCGTAAAGATTACGGGAGGCAGGGTGCAGGGTGCTGCGGTGGATTCTGTGGCGGGATTTGAATCTGGGGTTGGGAATTCGGTTTCCAGTGAAATTTCCTCCTCCTCAGATTTGAGAAAATCAGAATTTATTGGGGGAAATGTCATTTGTTCGGTGGTATTCGACACCCGAAAGTTATGGTCGGCCGAGACATCGTCTACTTTATTTGTGGCATTAAAAGGCGTCCGCGATGGCCATGCTTATTTGGGTGAGGCGTATCGCGCCGGGGTTCGGATGTTTTTGGTTTCTCGTTTTGAATCTAATTTAATATTGCAATTTAACGATGCGTTATTTTTGGTCGTTGATGATACTTTATTGGCTTTGCAGCATTGGGCGGCTTGGCATCGAAAGCAATTGACAGGCGTTGTGGTCGGTATCACCGGCAGCAATGGTAAGACCATTGTAAAGGAGTGGTTGGCATCGTTGTTTAAAGGCGATTTTTCCATGGGCAAGAGTCCTCGCAGTTATAATTCTCAGTTGGGTGTGGCGTTGAGTTTGTTGGAAATTCCTTTGGCTACGCAACTTTCATTGCTTGAGGTTGGCATTTCGAACGCGGCGGATATGGGAACTTTGCACGACATCGTACAACCCAATTTGGCGGTGATTACGCATTTGGGAGAGGCGCATGCGGAGGGTTTTGCATCGATGCAGGAGAAGGCGAAGAGCAAGGTGGCTTTGGCCGATGGCGCGGATGTGGTGGTTTATCCTTTTGATTTGGAGGCGGTGCGGACGGAGGTATCGAAGTTGAAATCGCGGAATTCTCTGATGAAGACGATTCATTGGGGTTGGGCGGAAGGTGCGCAGTTTCGGATTACGGCGGTTGAGGTATTGGTGGCTGGGGATTTTTCGGCTGCGGATTCGTCGGCTGGCGTTGCGTCATCAAACCCGATTTCGAAGGCTGGCGGACAGCGTATACATTTTGTGCATCGTGGCACTTCGCATCAACTGGATATTCCTTTTATGGATTCGGCTTCGGTGAGCAATGCAATGTCGTGTTTGTGCGTTTTGCAGGCTTTGGAACGCTGGGATCCGGAGCATTTGGATCGTTTTGCGCAGTTGCCTCATTTGGAAAATCGTTTGCAGTTTGCGGCGGGAAAATCGGGGAATTATATTTTGAACGACAGTTATTCGGCGGATTTGGAGAGTTTGGGGGTGGCGTTGGATATGTTAAAGCGACAGTCGCCCAATTTGTCGTTGCTTTCAATTTTGGGGTCGTTTGAGCAAACGGGCATGGAGGCTGCGGATTTGCGCGATAGTATTCTGCGGATGTTGTCCAATTATGGGGTCACGGAAGCAGTTTTTGTTGGGGAGGAGTATAGGGGTTTGGGTTCTGTTCCGGCTTCGGGGGATTTGAATTTAGGTGTCGGATCAACAGCGATCAGCGGGGGGGTATCGATTTTGAAAAAGGGTGATCTTAAATTTGGGGTCAGTGATTTTGGTTTGGAAAAGGTTTGGCAATTTGATACAGTTTCGGCGTTGATGGATTCTGCGGTTTTATCGGGCATCGCATCGCGTTCAATTTTAATCAAGGGATCGCGCAGTGCGGGGTTGGAGCGGGTGGCAAATCGTTTGCAGGCCAGGTTGCATCAAACGCGGTTGGAGATCAATTTGCATGCGTTGAAGAACAATTATTTGTATTTCAAGCAGCGGGTTGGAGCGGGCAAGAAGGTGATGTGCATGGTGAAGGCGTTTGGGTATGGCAGTGGCAGCTTTGAGTCGGCCCGCGCCTTACAGGCGCTGGCCGTGGACTATTTGGGGGTGGCCTACATCGACGAGGGAATCGCTTTGCGGAATGCGGGCATTACCGTCCCGATTATGGTGATGAATGTGGATTCGGGTGCGGCGTGGCAGTTACAGGAATATGGATTGGAGCCGGTGGTGTATAGTTTTCAATCGTTGGAAGGGCTGATTCGTTCGGGTGTGCAGGGCTTGAAAATTCACATAGAGATCGACACGGGCATGCATCGATTGGGATTTGCACCTGGGGACATGGGAGCGTTGGGGGTAAGGATTCACGATTTGTCTGTTGACATAGAAGTCGCTTCCGTTTTTAGTCATTTGGCGGCCAGTGAATCTGCTGGTTCGGATGATTTTACTGGCGGTCAGTTGGATGTTTTTGCATTGGCGGCTGACGTGTTGGAGCAGGGGTTAGGATATACAGTTTTGAAGCACATTGAGAATACGGGGGGCATTTTGCGTTTTGCAGATGCTCGTTTTACGATGGTTCGATTGGGCATCGGCTTATATGGTGTGGATCCGCGGGGTGTGATTGAGGCGGCATTGCAACCGGTGACGCGTTGGGTGAGCACGATTTCTCAGGTCCAGCTTGTGAAGGCCGGCGAGGGAGTGGGATATGGAATGCACGGGGTGTCTGAACGGGATCGAGAGGTTGCGGTGATTGCGGCGGGCTATGCGGATGGATTGTGGCGTGCGGATGGACAAGCCAACTCTGGGGTTTGGATCAAAGGGGAGGAGGCGCCATTTGTGGGCAACATTTGCATGGACATGGCCATGGTTGACGTTACGGGATTGAATTGTAAACCCGGCGATGAAGTGGAATTGTTTGGTGAAAATTTACGCGTTGAAACACTGGCTCAACGTCGTTCTACCATTCCTTACGAGGTCTTAACGGCAGTATCGCAGCGTGTTGCGCGCGTCTACGTAGAGGAGTGATTACAGCACTTTTGCAGAAATTGATTCTTTGCTTTCCGAATCGACGTGCTTTTCTATAATCGCTTGATAGCGGAGTTTTTCAAAGTCAAAATTTTCGGGCAATTTTATGATGCCGCGAAGCTCGATAAGCTTCTGCAACTCTAGGTCCATATGTTCAGGAGATTGAGACATTTGACGTAATTATTAGTTTTACAAAAATACGCTTGATCGACAAAAAATTCAAATTTGATTACAGCACTTTTGCAGAAAAGGCATTTTTGAGGCCTTGGTGTTGGATCAAATCAACTTTGATTGAGCCTACATAGATTTCCCCTTCGATGCGGACAGGGATGTGGTTGGCATCATCGGTGACCCAAACGGTGAGGGCATCGGCGTGTTTGAAGACTCGGTCCACCACCAATTTCGGTTTGATTTTGATGCATCGAATTTTGCCGAGGTCGGTTTTGATCACTTCTTTCCCCTTATAGGTAATGGGCAAGCTATAGA
The DNA here is from genome assembly GCA_947464515.1 of Flavobacteriales bacterium. Taxonomy (GTDB): domain Bacteria; phylum Bacteroidota; class Bacteroidia; order NS11-12g; family UBA955; genus UBA955. The sequence continues at coordinate 2,873 of CANHXF010000076.1, read as the reverse complement.
CTTGGTTGTCGATGTACACATCCACTGGAAACTGTTTTCCTATGGTGGCGTTGGCGTAGTCGAGGTTTCTTAGGTAGTATATGGCCGAGGCGATGTCTTGGGTGTATTGGGGGATGGTGAGTTCGCCTTGTTTGTTGCGGAGTTTTTTATTGTCGTGGTCGTATATGGCCACGTCCTGATTGTAATAGGTATTCTCCCTCACTGTTTTGGCATATCGCAAAGGTGCTTGTGACTCTTGGTCCACCCAACTTTCAAATTTGTCGCGCACTTTATAGGCCCAATCAAAACTTTTGAGGGTCTCCCCTTCCACGCGGAGGGTATAGGTGTTTTTGCCATTGATGATGGTACTTTGGGGAAGGACGGACATGCTCACGAGACCCGCGTTTACGGGGCCGTAGTGAATTCTATATTTGAGGATTTCTCCGGTTTGGTAGGCGTTGTTGGCCATTTTTCTTCCGAGGAAAAGGGTTGGAAGGGAGGAGAAACTACTGAGCGCCAGGCTAGTGAAAAGCGCGCCGATGGCGATGATTGCGAGGTGGGGCTTTTTCATAATTGTGATTTTTAGTTTGTGGTAAAGTCAAGTGATATTGGCTGTAAACACTATTCTTTTGCGATTCCCCCAAAACTGTGCCAACCTTTTGCGATTTTTGTAACACAATTATGATTAAGCCTCTAACTCAATATGCAAAAGCCAGTGGATGCGGATGCAAAATTCAGCCTGCCGTATTGAAAGAAATTTTGGATGGTTTCACATTGGATTCTGCGTCATTCCCCAATTTGGTGTTAGGAAATTCGGGTGGGGACGATTGTTCTGTTTACGATTTGGGCGATGGCAAATACTTATTACAGACGGTGGATTTTTTTACGCCTTTGGTAAACGATGCCGGGGTGTTTGGGATGGCAGCGGCGGCCAATGCATTGAGCGATGTGTGGGCGATGGGCGGAAAGCCTATTATGGCCAATGCGGTGATGGGGTGGCCCATTGATACGCTGCCGGTGTCGCAAGCGCGTGAGGTGATGCAAGGGGCCCTTGAAGTCTGCAATGCTGCTGGGGTTCCATTGGCGGGCGGACATACGATCGACAGTCCAGAGCCTATGTTTGGGTTGAGTGTCACGGGGCTGGTGGATTCAGCGAATTTGAAGACCAACGCGGGCGCCAAGGCGGGGGATGTTTTACTATTAACGAAGCCTTTGGGTTTGGGGATGCTTTCGGCCGCGCATAAGCGCGGCCTCACTTCTTCGGAGCAGGATGAAATTTTATACAAGTGGATTGTCCAAACGAATCACGTGGGTTCCATTTTGGGTGGGATTTCGGGCGTACATGCCATGACGGATGTTACGGGGTTTGGACTGGCGGGCCACTTACTCGAACTCTGCAAGGCCAGTGGATTGGGGTCGGTGCTTGAATCCAATAAGTTACCTCGGATTGCCGAGGCGGAGATATTTGCGTCGCAGTTTGTTTTGCCCGACAATGCGATGCGGAATTGGAATGCTTACGAGGGGGAAATCGACATGCGGGATGCGGGGGCATTTGCATGGTTGGTGGATCCTCAGAGCAGTGGGGGGTTGCTGTTGAGTGTTGGGGCTGCTTCACTGGGTGAAGTGGAGGCCGCGCTCCGCGCGGCCCAATGTTTCCATCAAACCATCGGCGAAATGGTGGATCCCGCCGCGCTCGCTGGTGGGAAGTTATTGTCCGTGATTTAATTTGGTATCCAGATAATCTTTGTAAGCGGCTTTTAAATGCTCGTTGGGCTCTGGTGGATTTTCTAGGAGTTCATTAAATCTTTGAGTGGCTTCAGCACTTAGGATAAGGGTTTCTACTTTAGCATGAGCCAAGTCCTTCTGTTTTTGAATGTTTTTCTCTTCCATGAGTATAATTGTTGTTTGATCTACAAAAGAAAACATCGCTCGGGACTGGTCCAAGCGATGTTATGAAGTTAATCGGTTAAGTTCAAATCGACCCCTTAGGGCTCGAGGGAATTACGCGCGGTAAAGCACCGACTTCGTTGCATCCATGATCTTCTTCACGGTTGGCAAGAAGGCCTCAACAAACGTTGGAGCATAAGGCAATGGCGTATCCTGGGTTGTTACACGGTGAATGGGCGCATCGAGGTAATCAAAGGCGCGGCGTTGAACCATGTGGCTAATCTCAGAGCTGATGCTCGCCAAAGGCCAAGCTTCTTCCACGATCACCAAACGATTGGTTTTCTTCACACTCTCAATCACTGTATCGTAGTCGATTGGACGAACCGTTCTAAGGTCGATGAGTTCCACGCTAATCCCATCCTTTGCCAATTCGGCAACGGCTTCGTGACAGCGTAGCATCATTTTTCCAAAACTCACGATGGTGACATCGGTTCCGGCGGTTACGATATCGGCTTTGCCAATAGGAATCAAATATTCTTCGGAAGGGACCATGCCCTTATATCCATACATCTGCTCGCTTTCCATGAAAATCACGGGGTTTGCGTCGCGGATTGCGCTCTTCAACAAACCTTTTGCATCGGCAGGATTGCTTGGCACCACCACTTTTAAACCGGGGGTGTTCGCATACCAATTTTCAAATGCTTGTGAGTGCTGTTGAGCCAACTGACCTGCGCTACCTGTTGGACCGCGGAATACGATCGGACAAGTATACTGACCGTTGCTCATGCTATTGATTTTGGCGGCTGAGTTGATCACCTGATCGATGGCTACCAATGAAAAGTTAAAGGTCATGAATTCGCAAATCGGACGAAGTCCATTCATTGCGGCACCCACGGCAATCCCTGCAAAACCGAGTTCGGCGATGGGGGTGTCGATCACCCTTTTTTCGCCAAATTCGGCCAACATGCCCTGGCTGACTTTATATGCACCGTTGTATTCTGCCACTT
>CANHXF010000075.1 GCA_947464515.1 Flavobacteriales bacterium | reverse complement strand
GCCGCTATTGGCTGGGGTGAAGATGAAATCGCCGCTTAGCGTATCGAAATTGGCGCCTCGAACGGGATTTGCTGATCCATTGAAGCTACAACTTGTGGATGTGGTTGGCACGCAAACGGGGTCTAGGGGACGCAAGTAATTTTTACTCTTAGAATAGGAGCAGGTTGTATTTGCGTAAGGCGTTATGGCATAGCTTGGCATTTGGACAAAGTGCAACCAATCGTATTCGCTGGTGTCGACGATGCCTTGTGCGATGACCGCTGTTCTGTAAACGGGAAGATTATGGGTTGGGTCGAATACAGAAACTGGAGCAATATTCGTTTTGGATTTGCATCGATTTAGATTGCCGACGTAGAGGGTTGCTGCCGCAAGGAACACGTCGGAGCAAACTCCGGATGCTAGCGTATAGAAGGCGTGATAAAAAGAGTTGTGATAAAATGTAATTTCTTGGCACGTGCCGCTACTTAGGGGCTTGGTGAAGGTGGTTGAGTTTAGGTCAGCGGTGCATTGGTAGGTGTATTCTGTAAGCGCATTGACAGCGCAACCGGTGCTTGTTGAACATTTGGTATTGGTTTCGCGGCTGCTTGTTTGCGACATAGTAAGTGTTGTTGTGCCGCAGGCGCCTTTAAAGCCAAATTCAACATTTAAGGTTGTGGTTGTTGGGAAGGACATCAGCGATGCGCAGGGTTTATTTGCGATCAGGGTAACCAAATATTTGTTGTTGCCGATGTGTGAAACCTTCATTTCTCCTCCCGCGGCATAGGCTGCTTTGGCAATTTGAAGGGTATTAATGACAAGAAATAGGATGAATAGTAAACGTTTGGTCATGCGTGTGTTATCAGTGAAAACTTAGACACAAATATCGAGAGTTTCGTATCTTTGTAAAAATAAAAAATACACATATGCCTTATCCAGAAATGCTAGTAGCGCCGATGCGTGCCGAATTGACAAACCAAGGGTTTACCGAGTTAAAATCTGCCGACGAGGTAGTTGCGTTCATGGAGGGTAACAATGATACTACTTTGGTGATGGTGAATTCGGTATGTGGTTGTGCGGCGGGCTCCGCCCGCCCAGGTGTTTTAAAGTCGTTAACAGGCGCCAATAAACCCGCCAAAATTGCAACCGTTTTTGCAGGTCAAGACGTGGATGCAGTAGCTAAAATCCGTGAATATATGGCTCCGTTCCCGCCATCTTCTCCCGCTGTGGCTCTTTTCAAAAATGGTGAAGTCGTTCACATGGTAGAACGCCATATGATCGAAGGCCGCACCGCCGATATGGTAGCAGACAATTTGATGTTTGCTTACGATCAGCATTGCTAATATGACAAGCGGTTTGGCATTGTCGCAACTGAAAAACTACCTCGTTGAGGTGGAAGCCCTCTGTAAAGAAGTGGGCACATTTCAAATGCAACATTGGCAAACGGTGAAGTCGGTTGATATTGCCGACAAAGGACTCAACCAATTGGTGAGTTTTGTTGACAAGGAATCAGAACAAAAACTCATGGACGGGTTATCGGCGATTTTGCCCGGTTCTTGTTTCATTGGGGAAGAATATAATCCCGACTCAGTTTTGAGTGATGAACCCACTTGGATCATCGATCCGTTGGATGGGACAACCAATTTTTTGCATGGACTGCCTGTTTTTGCTGTCAGTGTGGCTCTGTGGGACGGTGGATCAGCCCAATTGGGTGTCGTTCATGCCCCTGCGATGCAAGAAACTTTCACTGCGGTTCGCGGTGGTGGTGCCTATTTGAATGGCAAGGTTTTGCAACTCACGGGCGAATTGAATTTGTCGCAATCGCTTATCGCAACTGGGTTCCCGTACTACGATTTTGAAAAAATGTCACCCTATCTAGAACTGCTTTCCGATTTGATGCGCAGCACCCACGGATTGCGCAGAATGGGTTCGGCCGCCATTGATTTGGCCTATATGGCAGCGGGACGGTTTGATGCTTTTTACGAAATGGGGTTGGCTCCGTGGGATGTGGCGGCCGGTATTTTGTTGGTGGAAGAAGCAGGCGGATTTGTATCGAACTTTACAGGCGGGACTTCAGTTTTGTTTAAGCGGGAAATTATTGCAGCCCATCCGGCCTTGGCGAAAGAGTTTTTGCAGCGGGTGTCTGATAAATTGGCCTAGGGTAAACTCGGTTTGGTATCGCCCAAAATCGGGCCTAAATTGCATGCAGCGAATTGGAATTGTTATTATCTATAGGGAAGGGAATTTGGTATGGCTTTTTGATAGGCATTCTGAGTTTTGGGCCTTCTTTTTTTACCCTGATTCACACGGGGATTCAAGGTGGGAAACGACAAGGTATGCACGTGGCCCTGGGGATTTTCTTGAGTGAATTGTTTGTCGCTCTGCTCTGCTTCTTTGGTTTGTCGCACTACTTCACCGCCCCAATGTTCAAATTGGTATTTACCGGTTTGGCCGCCGCCGCGATTTTATATCTGGGACTAACAGCTATTTTTAGTAAAAATCACAAAATTCCTGAAATTACGGTCAAGGGCAGTAGTTCAGTGTATCGGGGCTTTTTCATGAATATCATTAATCCCTTTGTGATGCTGCTTTGGGTGAGTGTAATTGCCACATTGAGTGTGGGTTACGAAGGCGATTCTCTCCATGATCGCTTGCCAATTTTGGTTGAATTGATAACCATTTTGTGTACGTTGCTGTGTTTGGATTTGGGGAAAGTGTATTTAAGTCATTACATCGGCCGCAAGCTTAGTGAGAGTGTTTACGCATTGGTAAATCGTTATTTTGGTGTGATATTGTCGGCCATAGGTTTGTATTTTGCTTATCATTTCGTACTCTTGTTAACGACTTGGATTCAGGCGGCTAGGCCACACTGATTTTGTGAATAGGGGGATGAATTCACGTCGATATTTATAGCCATGGCACTCCCTCTGATCAATATCAATTTTTTGCTAAATATTGTTTTGGCGTTGATCATGTTTGGTTTGGGATTGTCTTTGAAGAAGGAGGATTTTCAGCAACTTTTTGACCAGCCAAAGAGTTTAGCGATTGGTTTATTTGCCCAAATGGTAATTTTGCCTTTTGTTGCTGCTTTCATTGTGATGCAGAGTCCGTTGCCGCCTGAAATGAAGGTTGGCATTATGATTTTGAGCCTTTGTCCGGGTGGAATCACGTCCAATTTAGTTAGTTATTTTGTCAAGGGAAATGTGGCCTTGGCGGTTTCGCTAACTGTTAGTAATGCTTTGCTATCGCTGATTTCTATACCTCTGGTTGTGAATTTGTGTCTGCGATATTTCATGAAAGACGGAGGCGCTGATGTTGTGTATTTGCCGTTTTGGAATACGCTGTTTGAGATTTTTTTGGTCACGATTATTCCTGCGCTGTTGGGAATGTCGGCCAAACGAAAGTTTGGCCGCAATGTTACCCGCATCAGCAAATGGGTAAATATTATTTTGCCCTTACTGTTATTCTGCGTGTTCGGATTCAAATTTCTTGCCGGAAGTCAGCATGGTGGAACGGATATGTCGACCGCGGATATCTGGCTGTTAACCCCATACGTTGTATCGCTCAATATACTTTCGATGCTGGTGGGATTCATCGTGGGTATACCCTTGAATTTGAGCTACCGAAATCGTATCACAATTGCAATTGAGGTGGGATTGCACAATACGGCGTTGGCTCTAATTATTGCGGGCGAAAAGTTGCATAACTCGAGTATGGAAAAGCCGGCGCTCGTGTATGCCTTGTACTCGTTTTTTGTGACGTTTACTGTAGCTTATTTACTCGTGTTGATTCGCGAGAAAGTGCTGAAAAAAAGCCTCGATCTCGCCAATGACTGATTGAGGGACTAGGTGGTCGATCGGTTTTTGATTGGCCAATAAATCTCTAATTTCCGTAGCCGAAATATGCAGTAGGGGTGCATCGTACCAAGTGGCGCCGAAAGGAATGGGCTCTTCTGGCTTGGGGTATCCGGGTCTTGCATACACGTGGAGCGGACAAATTTTAGCAAGTTCTTCCGCGTGATTCCATGAATGAAAGCTCTGTAAATTATCGGCTCCCATGATTAATGAAAACTGGTGCTGACGGAACTCTTGATATAAATGGGTTACTGTTCGATGCGTGTAACTCGGAGTGCCTAAATGGAATTCAACGTCATTGCATTCAAGTCCTTTTTCTCCATCTATGGCTTTTTGCACCCAACTCAGTCGCAGGTCGGCAGGCACCAAGGTCTCTTCCGATTTGTGAGGATTTAATGGCGATGGAATCATCCAAATGGCATCAAACTTTCCCAGCATATAGAAGTAATGGGCCACTTGTAGGTGACCAAAATGGATGGGGTTGAACGAGCCAAAATAGAGTCCAATGCGCATGCTATCTCTCTTTAGTTTTGAATGAAATCACTGACCAATTTTTCGCAGGTTGCGAAAGTTTCTTCTAGGATGTCGTTCACCACTACCGTATCGTACTGAGATTCAAAACTGAGTTCATAGTTTGCTTTTGCGATGCGTTCTTGAAGTTGGTGTTCCACTTCGGTGCTGCGTTTGGTTAGGCGTTCCATGAGGACATCTACGCTCGGTGGTCTTAGAAAAACAGCGAGTGCTTGATCGCCAAATTTGCGTTTTAGGTTGAGTCCGCCTTTTACATCGACATCAAAAACGACGGCTTTGCCTTCGGCCCAAATCTTTTTTACCTCAGACCAGAGGGTGCCATAAAGTATGCCGGCATAGACTTCTTCGTGTTCTAAAAATTGGTTATCGGCAACGTTTTGATTGAAATCATCTAGAGATAAGAAATGATATTCTCTACCATCTAACTCGCCTGGCCTTGGGCTGCGGGTGGTGGCGCTAACGGAAAACGCGAGTTGATTGCTCATAACTTCCAGCAAGTGTTTTACCACTGTGGTTTTCCCTGAGCCAGAGGGGGCAGAAAAGATGATGAGTTTTTCCAATTGATTAGAGAAATATCTTCCGGCTACGAAGGTCGGCATTTTGTTAGTCATTCTCCAAACATGATATGGGATGATCCGTTTGAATTTGCAACAAACGCAACAGAAGGAAAACTTTTTGCAAAATTCGCAGAATTTTCAAAAGTCTTTGGGGGTAGACACAACTTTTTGGGTTTTACACAAATGTGTCATTTTTTTTTTGTGTTCAAGCCAACAAATAAGCGAATTTTGTCGTCCATAAGTCATTAAAATATATACAGGTGGGTTTCGTTCGAATTATTATTAAAGCAGTACTAATTATTTTAGTGGGATTTGGGTCGTTTGGGGGGGTGAAATCACAAGGAATTTGCTATCCATTTATTAAGCGGCAGTATTTCACGAATACCGACAAAGTGGGATTATCCAATATGTCAACCACCTCTGTTTCTGGTGATGCAAAGGGTTTTTGGGTTGCAGGGTATGGCAGTGTTTCAGGGTCTAATCACCAAGATGGTTTTTTAATGCGTTTCAACGACACTGGAAAATTTGTGTCGAGTATTCGATATGGCGTAAAGGGTTTTGCCAATGCCAATGAAAATATCAACGATGTAGCGGTAACGCCATCGGGTGGCGCTGTGGTAGTGGGTTCTTCCGCGGTCTCCTCATTAAATGCAACTTTGGGGGTTGTTTCTTATTTTTCAGCCAACGGGAAGTTGAAGTGGACAAAACAAACGCCGAGTTCTTCTAGGACAGGTCAGTCTGATGTTTTGATGCGCGCATTGGTTTATGATGCTAATACGATTGTGGTTGTGGGTGAGGGTCGACAACAGATGGGTAAAGCCAACATAATTGCGGCGCAATTGGACTCTACAGGCTCAACAATATGGAGTGTTAATCTTGATTTAAATAATACGGAGCATCATGCGTATGGAATTGCGCGTGTAGGCAATGAATGGGTGATAACCGGTTGGTGCAGGACTTTACAAACATATCCTTTTGCCGCTTTCATCAGAAACGATGGTACAGTGCGAAAAGTTTGGAAGGGGACAAGCAACGGCATCAATCAATTTGGTCATGTTGTGGTAGCGCCTGGTGGGACAATTTATGCCATCGGAACTACAGGGGCTGGTCTAACAGCGAATGTGGTGGTATGCGCTTTTACCGCCAACGGCACGAGGAAATGGTCGCGCAGCATCGGTACAAATAATGTCGCCGAGGGCGGTCAGCATGCCTATTTTGAAGGATCTTCCTTATGGGTGAGTTCAACCTATCAAACGTTTACGAATACCCGAATGTTGTTGTTTCAGATCGATACAGCGACAGGTGCAACCATCCAGAATCAGAAAATACTGAGCAACGGGAATGTCAACTTTTCAACGGTAGCAACATTTTCATCTAGGAATTTCTTCGCTCGATCAAAGGGCGGTGTAGTGGCCATCGGCGTTGATAATGCTGCCGGGGTGCACAACAATTTTATGATCAATAGCCCGTGCAACAGCACCTGCGGAACGAGTACTTCTACGGCGACCAATTCTGCGTTGACATGGACATGGGATTCAACTAAATTTACGTTGAAGTCGTTTGGTGACATGGCTGCATTGACGTTTGATACCGCCAGTTACGCTATCTCGCAGGCGGTTAACTGCACACAGGCTTGTCCTTTGCCAATAAAAACGATAACATCGCCGTTGGTTCTTTGCCCCAGCACGAGCAGTGTTTCTACAGATGCGACTCAAGTTTTGGCGGAATCTTATGCTTGGAAGGATGGGAGCACATCGCCACAGAGAAGTTTTACTGCAGCGGGGACCTTTTATCTGACATCGAAAAATGCTTGTGGAAGTCGTGAAGACACCTTGATTGTTGGCAGTGCGTCGGCTCCAACCAAGCCCAACTTGAAGGATACGCTTTTTTGCAAGAGCCCGTTTAGTTATTCCATTGATGTGTCTCAACCGTTTGCCAAATATGTGTGGGACAATGGAAGTACGTTGAATAAGCGGACGTTTACTAAGCCAGGAGTTTATTGGCTTGATACGCGTAATGCCTGCGGAAGTCGGGTAGATTCTGTTCGATTTAAAATTTTATTGCCTCCGGTAAGCCCTAAATTGTTGGACACGGTATTTTGCATTGGCAAATCGGTTGTTGTGAATTTCCCAAAAGTTTCTCAGAGTTTGTATACTTGGCCTGATGGCGATACGATGGTTCCAAAATCATTTAATGGAACGGCGAATGTTGTTTTGACGGTTTCCAATTTGTGTGGGGTTGCGTATGATACTTTTGACGTCAAGGTTAAGTTACCACCTACCAAATCTCGGGTGAAGGATACCACTTTTTGTAATTCTATTTTTGGATGGGATTTGGATATGACGCAACCAAACGTTTCTGCGTATTTGTGGGATGATTTAACCGTGGGTCCCAAGCGTTTGATTACGGGTAGTGGGAAGTTTTATCTGACGCTTACCAATGCTTGTGGGGTAAGAACGGACACGTTCAAAATTATGATTGATACGGTGCCGGAGCGGAGATTGGCGACTGATGAATATTTCTGCGGTGGGACACCTTATATCTTAAAGGGACGTCAGTTTTCCGGTTACAGTAAATATCAATGGAACACGGGTGCAAAAACGGGGGATTTGAGTGTTTCACAATCGGGTACTTACATATTACACACGGAGAATGCTTGTGGAATGCGGGACGATACAGTTAGGGTTTATGCGCTGCGATGTGACTGTAAAATGTGGATGCCAAACGCGCTAACACCATTTGGTAGTCAGGGTTTGAACGATGAGGTACGTCCGATGTTTGTGGATGATTGGGGTAAGCCTTGTGCAGTGAAGTCGGGGTATTGGAGTGTTTACAATAGATGGGGTGAGTGCATCTTCGACAAACGTC
>CANHXF010000074.1 GCA_947464515.1 Flavobacteriales bacterium | reverse complement strand
CCAATTTTCCATCAACGGCCCATTTGCCTAATAACATTTCCAATATACCGAATTGCTCATCGGGCCAAGCCAATTGCAAACGGAATAACAACGACATACCCATTCCAATAACCCCCATAATAATTCCTGTAATCAAGAACTGTTTGGAGATCATCTTGTGATCCATCGAGAAAACGTACTTGCTAATAAACGACTCCTTGTGATGGTGATCGTGACCGTGGTGATCTGCTGCGTGTGATGTTGAAGTGCTCATATGAATATGATTGATTCTTTTTAAATTGATAAATTAGTTAACCGCAATGGCGGGTACAACGGCAGTTGAGTCAGACGCAGGAGTCGCAGGAGTCGCCTCAACCGGAGGAGCAACTACCTTGGCCTGCGCAGCCAACCATGTTTGATATTCGGCTTCCGAACCAACAACCGTGATTTTGATTTTCATGTTGTAGTGGGCCGCACCGCAAATTTTATTGCAATACAAATAATAATCGAATTTGTCGTTTCCTTTTGCCTTACGCGCTTCTGTCGTTGTTTTGATAGGCGTGAATGGAAACACAGTGCTCATTCCTGGTACACAGTTCATCTGGGCACGGAATTCAGGCATGTAAGCAGAGTGAATCACGTCGCGTGCACGGAAACGGAACATATAAGGCTTATTCTTAATCAATACGATTTCTGTAGTAACACGGTCATCATAAGCATCCTTATTGAAAATCTCTGGCTTGCTCTTGAACAAGTCTACACGCTTGATGTTCGTTTCTTTCCGCTTGATTTCTTTTTCCATCAAACGGACATAAGCACCACTTTCGGCATCCAATACCTTTTCTCTCAAAGCGTCATATTCTGACTCGTAGGTATTTTTCAACCCAGTAGATTCCATTTTATTCAATGCAGCTCTCCAAACGATAGTTGAGTCATTGGCCGATGCCAACTTTGCTTTGATTTCGTCGATTTCCGCTTGCAATGAAGCTTTCAATTTGTCCGCCTCGTCTTCCACTGCCAATCCCAAAGGATTAGTACCAGAAATCATTACAAAACTATTCTCACCCAATTTCTTGTCTTCTCCGGCATAACGCGCCTTCCAACCAAACTGATAAGCAAAAATTTCTACCTCCTCGGCTTTGTCGTTTGGCGTCTGTGTGATTTTCGTCCAAACATTAAATCCACGCAATACTAAGAATGTCAATACGATTGCTGGTACGATCGTCCAAACAATCTCCAATTTATTATTATGAAAGAAATAATCCGCCTTACGATCCTCACGATAGTAGTAACGAATCATGAAATAGAACAACAAGAATTCTGTTAAAATAAACACCGCAAACGTGAACCAGAAAGTCCACATAAACATGGAGTCCAATTCGGCGCCGTGCTCAGAAGCCGCGTTCGACAACAACAAATATTTGCCATGGTACTTCATTTCATACCAAAAACCGATGAAGCCTAAGATTAATACTACCATTCCCACAATGCCATTTATCTTGTGAGGATTCACAATCTTTTTGCCTGTGATTTTTTCTGCCAAACTGCCAATATCGAAAGCGCGAGCAATCACCAAAGTGATTAACAAAATCAACGCGCAAATCAAAATATTCATCCAATTCCAACTGCTAGGATCAAATTCCTGCGGGGGTTGAATGACATCGCCTGCTGCTTGCGCAAAAGACATTACCGTGGCCATGCAAGCCATCAACAATGATAACAACTTCTTATTCAATAAGTTGAATGATTTTTTAGGTAGTGTGAGCATCATTTCTTGAGCCTTTTTAAGGATTTTCAATGCGCGAATTTAGAGTTTTTACTAAGGTTTTACAAAGTGCAAGGCGTTATTTTAATGACAATCTTACAATTTAAATACAGGCAGCGTAAAAAATCCGCAATCAAACAGCGTTGCACGCAATTATTATGAATCAATCCAAATAAGAAATCACTTGCTTTCTACCCAAGATTTTGCCAAAAACAAATAATCCGCGACCGGGATTTGTTCGGCGCGCATTCCACCCCATTTTTCTGGCAACACAAATTTTTCGCGCGCCGATGTCAACGGTTTTAATGCATTAGCCAAAGTCTTCCTACGCTGAGAAAATGCCGTTTTAACCACCAATTTTAATGCGCCGTAATCGCAATTCGGCAATTCAGCCTTTAATCTACAATCGATCACACCGCTTTTTACTCTCGGCGGTGGATTGAAAGACCCCTCATGCACCGTAAAAGAATAACTACAGTTATAATATGCCTGCAACAAAACACTCGTAATCCCGTAATCCTTATTCCCCTCGCCTGCGCACAATCTCTCAGCGACCTCCTTCTGAAACATGCCCGAAAATTGATCCACCCTAACACCACACTCCAACATCTTAAATACAATTTGCGTACTGATATTATATGGATAATTACCAATAATGGCCATCCGCTTGCCAATAGCAACCCAATCTTCAGCTGGCGCGTGTAAAAAATCGCCTTTCCAAACCTTCAGACCACTAGCCCACGCTTGATTCGCCAAATACTCCACAGATTCAGTATCAATCTCCGCACACATTAACCGATTACCAAATCGCTCAAACAAAAACTTCGTCATTACGCCCATACCAGGCCCAATCTCAACCACATGCTCTATCCCATCATCCACCAAATTCGCTATGCGCTCGGCGATGCCTAAATCATTTAAAAAGTGCTGACCTAACCCCTTCTTCGCCTTCACATCGTCCGGCTTTCCTTTTCCTTTTGATGCGTTTGGATCCTCAAACTTACTCGCCCATTTTCCACCCCTCGGTGTGTTTTGCAATTGATTGCTCAATTGAGGACCCTTGCTGCTAAATTTATTCTTTCTCAAAGCTCCCAGTAAGTAATGTAATATTTGGTAACCGTATCCTTCAAACTATCCAAATTGTAATTGTCGCTCGCCGCCGCCACATCCACAATGCTGCCATCTTTTTTCAAAATCCGAATTCCTCCGCCCTCAGAGCGATACGCATCGTTCTTCAAAACACCCACGTGGACAAAATAATCCAAAATGTGCTCATCCTGTACCCCAAAAATAGAAGATGCCTGCGCCCGCATCAACTGCTTCACACCAAAATCTATCGGCTCCAATTGAACCTTGATCTTCGGCAAATGTCGTCTCAGCAACCGCTTACTCATCTCACTCAAAATTGGATCCTCGTGAAACTGCCACTCTTTGATGGCCGACATAATATCGATATCATCCAGAAGTACAAACAAATCCAAATCCTCTTCATTGAAATCATCCGGATTCACATCCTTGAACAAAAAATGCATCAGGGGATGGTAACTGCCCAAGGTCGACCCCGTTTTAGCCATTTCTCTGGCGCGTTGCAAAATCGACACCAACAGAGCATCGGCTGCAATCACCGTTTTATGCAGATATACCTGCCAATACATCAATCGTCTGGCAACCAAAAATTTCTCTACGCTGTAAATGCCCTTTTCTTCCACCACCAAATCACCATCCTTCACATTTAGCATGTGAATCAATCGATCCACGCCCACAATACCCTCACTCACCCCAGTATAAAAACTGTCGCGCATCAAATAATCCAAGCGATCCATATCCAACTCGCCAGAAATCAACTGATGTAAAAACGGTTTCTTGTGATAATCGCCCCTAAAAATATCGATCGCCAAGCGCAAAGCCCCGCCAAACTCGATATTCATGCGCTCCATCAACATGATAGAAATGTCCTCGTGATTTACGCCCTGAGCCAAAGTGTATTCTAGGGTATGACTGTAGGGTCCGTGACCAATATCGTGCATTAAAATACCCAAAATCGCCGCTTCCTTTTCCTCGTCCGTAATTTCAACACCCTTTCCCCTCAAGGTATCCAAGGCCTTCACCATCAAATTCATCGCACCCAAAGCATGATGAAAACGGGTATGAGTGGCCCCGGGATAGACCCATTCGCTCATTCCCAGCTGACGGATTCTGCGTAGACGTTGGAAATAGGGATGCTGCACGACATCGTAAACCAAAGCGCTGGGCAAGGTCACAAATCCGTGCAAGGGATCATTGATTAACTTAGATTTATTGCCCGATGGCATGCTGCAAAGGTAATACGCAATTTACTGTTCAGTCCACACCAACTTTTGACCGCCTCTGGGCTGCTTCAATCGCACCGCATCCAAGAAATCTTGCAACTGTGGCACCAAAGGATCCGCGGGTTGCGCCTGTAAATAATTTTCATAACAATATACCATGTCGCTCCACTCCGTAGAATTGATGCCCAACGTATGCATCTTCCTTCGATACGCCGATCCCGCATGCAACCAAGCACTCTGATTGAACTCAGAAAACCGCTTCGATTTGTCGATGTATCTGCGAAAAAAACCATAGGCCCTATCATACTGGTCCTGCCTCTCCGCCGATATCCCAAAATACCAAAAAGTTCCCGGATGCATCGAATCCTGCGAGTAAGCCACCCGCAACAAACTGTCCGATTCACCAAATCGCTCCTGCAAAAGCAAGGAATGACTTAACATGTGTTTGTAGGTCATCGACTCCGGATTTTTCTCCAACATTTGTCGATACAAATTCTCCGCTTCCCGATATCGCTTGGTACGCATCGCCGCTGCTGCCTTGGCTTGCGGACTTACCTCATCGTCAAAATCCTGGGCCATTGAATTACCCGCCATTCCACAGAGTAAAAAGAACAAGAAGATTATCCTTCGCATACCTCGAATGTAGCAACAATTCGCCAACTTTGTATAAATTCACAGCAATGAAACCAACGCACACCCAAAAAAATCCCTGGTCTGTTTTCATTTTTGCTTTGTTTTTGATCCAATTCTTTTCCGGCTGTCAGAATAGCGTTCAACCTTGGCAATCCTTTGGCGATATAACCACCGAAACCCGCACCCTTGCCTCCTTTCATGGATTGGAAGTAAACCACGACATACAACTCTTTGTCAGCCAAGACACTACAAAACCGGAGCATATTGAGATTACCTACGGCAAGAATGTCATTCCTGGGATTACAACCGAAATCATCAACGGCGTGTTGTCGATCAAAAATAGCAACAAGGCCAAATGGCTACGCAAATTGAATATTCAACCCAAGTGCACCCTCAATCTGCATCAAATCGATGATATTCATTTGGAGGGAAATGCGAAGGTGAACTGCATCGACACCCTTTATAGTCAAGCCATTCATTGCACCGTAAACAGTGTGGAAGATCAAAATTTGTTGGTTTTCTGCGGACAATTTTACGGCGGGGTGATGAACAGCGGCAATGTGAAACTCAGCGGTCAGGCCACAATTTTCTCATGGAGTTGCGAGAAAGGCGGCGGTTTGGATGCTACAGAATTGCGGAGCGACGATGTCTATTTGTATCATTTTACGATCAAAGACGTTTTCGTGAATCCTAGCAAGCAGTTCGATGCGCATCTGTTCAACAGCGGAAACGCATATTATTTCACAACCCCAACCTACAAATTCAAGGAATCAGCCCAGGGAACGGGGCAGGTGAAATTGAAGAAACCTTAACTATGAACCTCGGAAATTTTTACTTGGAATACCCCGCATCCTATGGCTTGATTGGCTTTTTTATCTTGGTCTTTTTTGCCGGTCAGAATGATGCAACACTTTCCCAGCGATGGCTGTTGAGTTCTTGGCAAATCAAAAATAGAAAGCAATATTACCGTTTAATCAGCTCCGGCTTTGTTCACGATGGCATTGTTCATTTACTACTAAACGGGATGGGTATTTACTATTTTGCGACAATGGTTGAGTCGATGGTGGGCTCCATTTTCACCCTCCTAATTTTCTTATTTTCCGTTCTAGGAGGCAGTCTCTTTTCGATATGGATGCGCAGAAAAGAATCCGATTACCAAGCTTTGGGTGCTTCCGGCGGTGTATTGGGTTTGCTGCTTTGTGCGGTGATGTGGTTTCCGGAAATCAAGCTAGGATTATTATTCATTCCAATTCCAATCCCAGGATGGATCTTTTGCATTTTGTTTAATTTGGGATCGATTGTTTTTTCTCAGACGGCGGACCGACAAAGAATATCACACGAAGGGCATTTGGGTGGGGCGTTGTTTGGCGGGGTGATAGGGTTTGCCCTTTTGAGCTTATTTGCAGGTATCAGTATGGACGATTCCTCCCACACCAGCGCGGCGATCACGAAAATCCCCTTTGAATCTTGGGCTTTATTTTGGTTTGGAGTATTCCCCATTCTGCTTTTGGGTGTCGTGAGTTGGATTCGGCCGCAGTGCCTATATCCTAAGTAAAATCCGTTTGTTCCCCGCAGTAGGGGAAAATTAATAAATGGAGAAATTTCACATCTGTCCAAAATAAATTTTTAACCGCCTTGGCGAAGATAGGACCAATGTCCTATCTTCCGTTTACTACAACTAAACCAAAGGCGTATGTCAAAAATAACTCTACTTGCCCAAATGATTCAACTGTTGCCAGCAGAAAAGTTTAAAAAATTGGCAAATGAACTCGAATCTAACAAACATAGCAAAGGCATCGATTCATGGACGCACCTTGTAACCATGCTTTTTTGCCACTTGAGCAATGCGGCTTCTTGCAGAGATATCAGCAATGGGTTAATGTCAATAGCGGGCAATATCAATCACCTTGGATGTAAACAGGCTCCAAGTAAATCATCGGTCTCTTACATCAACAAACACAGGGATCATCGATTATTTGAAAAGTTCTTTTATGAAGTCATCGATCATTTAGGACAGCACGTGGGATTTCAAAAGAGAAACTTGAAACGATTGACCCGACAAGTGTTCTTGATGGATGCTACAGTCATTCCATTGTGTGCAAAGGTGTTTGATTGGGCCAAGTTCAGGCAATACAAAGGAGCAGTTAAAATCCACATGGTATTAGACTATCAGGGCTGTATCCCGCACTTTGCAAGCATTACAGATGGCAAGGTTCACGAGAGTAAAATGGCTAAGCTGGTCCATTTCCCATCGGGTAGCGTGGTTGTTTTTGATCGAGGATACGTTGATTACAAATGGCTTCACGATTTGGACAGCAGAAATATCTATTTCGTTACAAGGGCCAAGGACAACATGAATTACGAGGTCACGAAAGCTTATGAAACGGACACTGAATCAGGGTTTATTTACGATGACAACATCAAACTCATCGGACAAAAATCTAGCTCGAACTACCCTCACACACTTAGAAGAGTAGAATACATAGATCCCGAAACTGGACAAGAACTGGTGTTTTTAACCAACCATAAACAGTGGACAGCCGCCACCGTTGCTGAGTTATACAAGGAGCGATGGAACATTGAGGTGTTTTTTAAGCACATCAAATCCCACTTGCGCATCAAATCTTTTGTGGGCACGAGTGAGAATGCTGTTAAAATCCAAATATGGACATCCTTAATTGCCATCGTTTTACTCAAAGCCTTACAGCAAATGGCCAAGTACAAATGGCACCTGTCCAATTTGATCAATGCGCTGCGTTTGCATTTGTTTGCAAAAATCGAACTGAATCAATTCATCAACAAACCCTTCGAAAAAAGCAGCCATTGGGAGCCCGAAAATATACAATTGAGTCTGTTTACTTAGATAAAAGAGGGGTCAAAATCGAAAAATGCATTTTTATAACGGTTGAGATCAGTAAAATCAACAAAATTTGTTATACTTGAAAAACGTTTAGGACAGCAGTGATATGAATTCTATTCCATCAGAGATATGTATTTTTGAATGAATAGAAATGAAGAAATCTTCATAATGCATATTTGTTAAAAATTGAGATAATACCTTATAACAATAATTATAAATAAAATCTTTGAAACTTGATTT
>CANHXF010000073.1 GCA_947464515.1 Flavobacteriales bacterium | reverse complement strand
CTAGAATCAAATTGCTCGTTACAGAACCACCCAAAGTAATTCCGCCGGATGCCATTTGTGTGAGTTTCGATAGACAAACATCTAAAATGTCGATC
Source organism: Flavobacteriales bacterium (assembly GCA_947464515.1). Taxonomy (GTDB): domain Bacteria; phylum Bacteroidota; class Bacteroidia; order NS11-12g; family UBA955; genus UBA955. The sequence continues at coordinate 7,909 of CANHXF010000073.1, read as the reverse complement.
TCCTGGAATAACATCGCAACGCCAAGTTCATTCTTTAAATATTTCCTACTTCGAAGAACCAACCCAGATGGGTCAATCAAAATCCTTGACACCATCCGAAGCGGTGCAGCAGGGGTTTACGTTGATGGTAATGTGGTGAATCCAAGGCAGAATAATTACTGTTACGAGCTCATTGGTGTGAATATTTGCGACGTCCAAGTGTTTGCGAAAAACATTTTCTGTACCGTTACGGAATTGAATACGCCGATAGCGGGTGTTCCTTTATATACTACAACCATCGTAAATGACCGATATGCTGAAATTCGATGGGGTAAGAGCAAAGAACCCGATTTTAAGGAGTATGAACTTTATCGCGTTCCTAGGGGTGGTAAATTTGGCAATGTACCCTTCGCAATCACAACCGATACCTTTTACCGCGATTCTTCATTTAATGTAGACGATAAATCCTTTTGCTATCAGATATTGGTTACCGACCAATGTGGACATGTGAGTTCAGGTAGCAACGAGGGTTGCAATGTGGTTTTGGGCGGTACATCGAAGGAAGCCCCAGATTACTATTTCGACCTGAATTGGATGGATTATCAAGGATGGGCCGATGGTGTGAGAGATTGGACATTGGAGCGGAAGGATGATGATCACCCGTTTTCAGTCATTGCCCCCTCTGTCCTCGTTCAAAGCTATCATGATGATAAATTGGACTATGATTATGGTGGGTACTTATATCGTGTGACAGCGCATCGAAATCAGTTGATGGCAGCAGAGCAATCGTACAGCGAAAGCAATTGGATTTATTTGATTCAACCACCAGAAGTATGGGTGCCTAGTGGGATTACGCGTAATAAGGATGGTTTAAACGATGTTTGGGGCACTTTTCCGTTGTTCGTTAAGGAATATGAGATGAAAGTTTACAATCGTTACGGACAGAAGATTTGGGAAAGCACCTATAAAAAGAACCAATGGGATTGTCAGTATCAATCCAATGAAATCCCAGATGGGGTTTATGCCTGGTACCTTATCTTTAAAGGGTGGGATAAAAAAACGTATGAAAAGGTTGGTACGGTAACGGTAATACACTAACTATTAGTGCGTTCGGTCTTGTAAAAAGTAGAGGAGGTCTTTTAATCCTTGCGTCTCAACACCTGTTTCTGTCAACTCTTGAATAATTGCATTTGCCAATTTGCCATACTCGGCACTTTTGGCGAGAATCATCGCATCAAGCCCCCAAAGTTTCCATCCTTCAATTACGGCATCGGCACGATTTTGACCTTTCAATTCACCGAACCATTGATGGGTAGTATTGGCATCATGTTCCACTGATTTGATGTAAAGCCAAGTCTTTTTGCCTTCCATTATATCACCGCCAATTACCTTGCCCACCTTGTTTGATGTTCCGAAGGCATCCAAATAATCATCCATCAATTGAAAACTCATCCCAACGGCAATGGCGAATTGGTAAAATTTCTCAACGATATCCTTGCTGGCATTGGCAGTAAGCGCGCCGGCGGCCAAACTACAACCCAACAAGACAGCCGTTTTGTTTTGAATCATGTGTAGATAATCATCCTCGCTCACTTCGTTCCGCTCGGCAAAATCCATATCGTCTTGCTGACCTTCACACACCTCAGTGGCCGTTCTAGAAAACAATGACAATATCGTATCTTTATTAGGTCCGCCGTAAGCCAATATGGATTCATAGGCTTTTACCAATAAATTGTCGCCCGCCAAAATAGCAGTGGGTTCGTTCCATTTCTTATGAACTGTAGCCAATCCGCGACGTTGATCCGCTCGATCCATGATATCGTCGTGTACCAAACTGAAATTATGAAAAATCTCAATTGCATGAGCCACTGGCAAGGCGTCCACCGCAGAGCCACCACAACTTTCAGCGCCAATCAAACAAAGCACAGGCCTAACCCTTTTTCCACCCAAATTCATGATGTAATTCATGGGGTCGTATAAATTACTCGGGCTTCCCTGAAAGGGGGTGTTTGATAAATAATCTAAATAGGTTTCAATGTGCTTTGCAATACTCATATTAATCCAACAAATAAAAGTCAATAATTCTTTTTTGCGCGTCCGTTTTTTTCACAGATACCGTTATTGGGTCGCCCATGTGGTAACTCCGACGCGTTCTTTGACCAACCAATTTCTTTTCAGCCTCGTAATAGGTGAATCGATCTGTTTTGATATCCGACATGCGAATTAATCCTTCGCAATGATATTCAGTGGCCATCGCATAAATTCCCCATTCGGTAATTCCAGTAATGGTGGCGTCCATCGTCTTTCCAATGTGCTGTTCCATCATCAAAGCCAATGTATACTTGGTGCTTGCTCTTTCCGCCTCTGCCGCTTTCTGCTCCATATTGCTGCTGTGCTTGGCAATCAATTCGATTTGAGATTCACTCATGCCCGGTGCTGGATTGCTCAAATATTGCTGCAATAACCTGTGCACCAATAAATCAGGATATCGACGAATGGGAGAGGTGAAGTGGGTGTAATGCTCAAATGCCAAGCCGAAGTGGTCTGAGCGATAGGCTGTGTAAACCGCCTTCGACATCGTTCTGATAGCCATTTGTTGTAGTATTTCGCCGTTTGGATCGCCCTGGGTTCTCTCCATCAACTCGTTAAATGATTTCCGCATTTGGAGCTCATTGTCGATGTTAATTGGATAACCCATCAACTTACAGAATTTCGCAAACTCCAACAATTTGTCCTGTGGAGGTAAATCGTGAGAACGATAAATAAATGGCAATTCGGGTTTCTTAAGCGTTTTTACATGTTTAGCAACGGCTTGGTTGGCCATCAACATAAACGTTTCAATCAGCAAATGCGCATCAAACCTTGTTTTCACATAGGCTTCGATGGGTTTTTTGTTGGTATCAAAACGGAAACGAATCTCCTTCGACTCAAATTTCAAAGCCCCTTTTTGAAACCTCAATACCTCAAAATGCTTTGCGATGCGATTTAATGTCGTTAATTCGGAAACATAATCACCCGCCTGATTAACAATTACATCTTGGGCATCTTCATAGGCAAATCTGCGCTTACTATTAATGACGGTTTTTCCAAACCATTCACCCAAAACGTTCAAATCTTTATCAATCGTAAATATCACACTAAAAGCCAAACGATCCACGTGAGGCTTCAAGGAACACAAGTCGTTGCTCAATTTTTCTGGCAACATCGGAATTGTGCGATCTACCAAATATACCGAAGTTCCTCTTTGTATTGCTTCGCGGTCGATGGCGCTTCCAGGTGTCACAAAATGCGAAACATCGGCGATATGCACTCCCAACAAATAATTGCCTTGAGCGTCGTATTCCAATGATATTGCATCGTCAAAGTCCTTCGCATCGGCAGGATCAATTGTAATACAGAATATGTCGCGTAAATCTTTTCTATCGCCCCAATCCTTTGAGGTGATTTCGTTGGGAATTGCATCGCATTCTTCAAGGGTATCATCCGGAAAACGAGTGCTGAAGCCAAACTCGGCGACAATTGCATGCATTTCTGTATCGGCTTCGCCCACGGGTCCTAGGATTTCAATGATTCTTCCAATGGGGTTCCTGGCATTAGGTGGGAAGTCGTAAACCTCGATTATTGCTTTGTGTCCGTCGTTTTTTGGATCAACCTGACCAATGATTTTGATGTCTTTTAAACCATTTTTCTGCAGCAAACCAAAGGCGTTTCTTTCGAATATGTCCAAAATGGCCGAATAACGTTGAGGGACGCGTTCAAGCAAAGAAAGAGATTTAACATAGGAGCGTTTGCCCTTGGTTTTTACTTCACAGCGAACACGATCACCAGGTAGCATTTTGCCCACCATATCGTTGTCCATGTAAATCTGCTGAAGTTCTCCGTCTAATTCCAGTTTAACGTAATAATCACCGCGATTGGATAAGACGAGTTCACCCTCTGATTTTACCGAGGGTCTGATAGGGGCGTAAACACCCTCTGAGGGTTCTTTTACAAGTCCGCGATTGGCCAATTTAAGTAGTGCTTGATGCACCATCTCTTTGGTGAAATTCGCTTCAGGTGGAATTTTATTAAAAACCTGAGAAGCATTGACGGCGCCTTTGCCATCGTTTTCTAATATTGCCAGAACGATACGCTCTGGGAAGGTAATTTTACTGCGGTTCGACAATTTGAATGGGGTATAGTAACTATGAAAATATCCGTAAAGTTACGAATTAATCCTCTAAGCGATGTCAATTATCGCTTGATTGAGTCGAAACATCGTCGTGTTCAAAGTAATCCAAGTCTTTATGAAAGGCTTCCTCAACGTTGTAAGTTCCCCAAAATGCTAGTGTTAAGCAAACTGCACCGATGATTAGGGCTGCAACGGTAAAGGTTCTACCATCAAATTGATTGTTTGAATGAAAGGTTGAGGAAAAGTACTCGAATCCCATCGTAATCAATAAAACACCTCCGCGAACAAAGTTGGGAGCTGTAGCTGCCACGGTACTGCGAATGTTGGTTCCAAACTGTTCAGAGGCATTGGTGACAAAAATCGCCCAATAGCCAGTGACAGCGCCCAATAAAAAGGCAATCATTCGGTAATAGTTTTGACTTCCAGCTGGGCCATAGAGATAGACCAACGTCATGATTGCGATGCCCATGAGGTTCAAGTAGATCACCTTCTTTCGGCTGTGGAATAACTGACTTAATAAACCCGAAAGCAAATCACCGGTACTTAGTCCAACGTAGCTCCACATCACCATTTCAGGGGTAGGGACAGAGAGAGATTTTAGCATGTCGGCATCGGCTGCGGAAGCTGATAAGCCCAATATTTCTGGGAAAAATTTATGTGAAAGTGCAATAAGTACGCCCACCACAAACCAAACAGGTAGACCGATGACAATACAAGCCATGTATTTTTTGAAATGCGCTTTGCGGAATAACATGAAGAAATTGCCCCTTTTAACTTGAGTAGTCGTCGCATTTTCGAACAACGTACTTTCAAAAGTGCCGGCACGCATCAAAAGCAGTAAAAGGCCTAAAACTCCGCCTACGATATATGATGTTTGCCAATTTTGTAGTTTGCTTCCAATGATATCGCTGATAATCTCAGTAATGAATGATCCGTTTTTTGCGATAAAGAAAGCGAATACAGCACCTAAAGCGCCAAAGGTGACGATGATCATGGTGCCCAATCCTCGCTTTTTCTTTGGCATTAATTCACTAACCAATGTGATTGCTGCACCCAATTCACCAGCCAATCCAATCCCCGCCAATAATCGCCAAAATTTATAGGCCTCGACCGTGGTGACAAATGCATTGGCAATGTTTGCTATGCTATAGAGTAAAATTGAGCCAAATAGCACGCTCACACGACCTTTGATATCTCCGAGAATGCCCCAAATTAGCCCTCCAATCAACATGCCAGCCATCTGCCATCGAAACAAAACAGTTTCATACATGTTTACATCGATATTTAACGATGAAAGACTGTCTTTTTTGATGATGTTGAATAGGATGAGGTCGTATATATCGACAAAATAGCCCAAAGATGCTACGGTAATTAGCAGGGCGAGGTTCTTTTGCTTTTTCATTTTAGAGGATGATTTCCAAAGAACGACAAAATTTCTCTAATTCTATTTGGTCGATCGCGTCGAAATGGCTTAAATGCTCACTATCAACATCCAATACTCCCCAAATTTCACCGGTTGATGTGTGAATCGGAATCACGATTTCACTTTTGCTTTCCGCGCTGCATGCGATGTGGCCAGGGAATAATTCAACATCAGGAACCACGAGGGTAGTGGCTTGTTGCCAAGCAGATCCACAAACGCCTTTGCCCAATTCTATGGTTGTACAGGCAGGCGGACCTTGAAATGGAGCCAACATAAGTATTTTGCCATCCACTCTATAAAATCCTACCCACCACCATTGGAAAATGGTTTTCATTAATGCGGTGGCGTTGGATAAATTGGCAACAAAATCAACTTTTGGATCCATTAAACCATTCCATTGGGTATGAAGCGCCGCATATTTTTCTTGTTTTGACAGACTAATCCAGTCGATTTTGTTGTTTTCCAGTGTCATCTGTCGCGAAACTACCATGTTTGAATTGAATTACCCCATATATACAAAGTATTTTTGGTTGGCCCTTGATTCGGTTGTAAATTGCGGGTTTATTTAGAAAAATCAATAGATGGAGGTAGTTAACACCAAGCCGTTTGAGGTCGTATTCACCTTCACAAGACATCCAAATTTGGGCGTTTTGGTAGAGGCGAATGCAGTGCAGTTGTTGGAGAATGGTAATCCATCATTGACATATCAACGAATTAGAGAAAAAACCGCGGATTACTTTGGATTAAATCCAGAGCAAAAGCATGTGGTTGAAATTATTGAGGGACTGGAAGACGAGGCCATCAAAAAGAGGTTTTACAAGGGCACCAAAAAAATCAAAGCCGCAGATTATTTTATTAAGAACTTTGATGAGGATGCCAAAAAAACGGTTTTAGAATTCGTTGAAACCGAATTGTTGAAAATTCTTCGTGAAATCAAGAACTATCAAATGTACTGGGCGGGTAAAACCGGCGAGCCCATGGGCGGTGGATTGATAGAGTTTTACAATGAGCCATCTACTCCTTTATTTCATTTCAGAAGGGATGAAGAGGGCATGAACTACTTTGTTACGATCAAGCATCGTGGTGAAAAAGTTCATTTCTGTGATCCTGAAAGCGAATTGCTAACTTCTCAGCCTGCGTGGTTATTGACGCCCACCAAGTTGTTGTTTTTCGGAGCCAATGTTGAAGGTAAGAAAATCAAGCCTTTCCTTAAAAAGAAGTTTATTCATATTGATCCGCATCAAGAAGCTGCCTACATGCAGAAGTTCGTCGGCCCATTGTTGGAAAACCACGATGTATTTGCATTGGGTTTTGATATTGTTACAGACCAACTGGAAGTAAAGCCGGTGTTAAAATTGACATCCAGCTTGGAAAATCCACACATCATATTGTACATGCAATACGGAGATTGGGTATTCCCGTACCATGTCAACAAGAAAGTAAATGTCAGATTGGAAACGGCCGACAATACTTATACCTTTCATCGAATCAAAAGGTTGTATTCTGTTGAGAAAGAGAAGATTGAGAGTTTGAAAGAATTGGGATTAAAGCAAACCAATGGCAGTATTTTTACCTTGCAAGATGAGGATTCAAGTGCAGTAGATGTCATTTCATGGATCAATGAAAACAGGGCCGTATTGGAACGCTCGGGTTTTGAAATCCAGCAAGAACAAGGTGCTACTGAATATTATTTGGGGCCTATTCAACTGTTGGTTACCGTAAAAAATGGAATAGATTGGTTCGATGTACATGCAATAATGAAATTGGATGGCTTTGAAATTCCATTCATTAAACTTAGAAAACACATCATTGAGCGAAGAAGAGAGTATATCCTTCCCAATGGTAAGATTGTTATATTGCCCTCAGAATGGTTTGATCAATTTGCACAGATTGTTAATCTGGCCGACATACATGATGAATCATATCGTATAAGGAACATACATGTATCGTTATTAAGCGATTTAGATGAATACTTAAACGAAGCACCTCCAACACCAGAATGGAGCGAAGCGTTGGCTCATGGAAAAATGCCAATGATCGACCTACCGTCATCGTTTGTGGGAGAATTGAGAAACTATCAATTGGAAGGATTTAGATGGATAAATTTCATGCATCAAAATCATTTCGGGGCATTGTTGGCAGATGATATGGGATTGGGAAAGACCATTCAAACGCTAGCACATTTGCAAGTTTTGGCTTCGTCATACAGGGTAGAAAGAAGAGCAAAGTCACAATTGGGATTAACCAGCAACGGAGAAACGCTGGAAGTATCGGCACCGGAAACCCCTGCCATTGCTTCAGACGGAAGACCTTCGGCACCGGTAACTACCAAGATG
>CANHXF010000072.1 GCA_947464515.1 Flavobacteriales bacterium | reverse complement strand
GGGTATAATCTCCTGATTGCTTGTTCAACTTCACCAATTCATACAAGGCTTGGGGTGTGTTTTCCGAGTTTGGGAAACGACGTACGAGTTCGGTGAACAATCGGATTGCCTCTGGATATTCGATTAAGCGATCTTGGTAAATTTTTGCGGCTTCAAAGAGTGATAGTGCAACCGCGGATTGGTTTTTTGTTTGCGCATCGGCAGTTAAAGGTAACTCGGCATAGTATTTTTTCTCATTTGCCGAAATGTTGGCCGGAATCGCAGTTGTATCGATCGATGTTTTTTCTTTATTACCCTTGTTGTTCGATACGGTGCTGCCACTATCTTGGCCTTGTCCAGGATTTTGGCTCACATTTCCATTGCCGTTGTCCGATTGAACTTTCTTTCCGTTGTACTTCCAATAATCCCGGTTTTCTCTCGTACCCCATGTTTTCACAAACTCCTGCTGTCCTTTGGCCCGATTGGCAGGATTATAGAAAGGGAAGGATGAGTTTGTTCCCGAAGCACCCATGTTGTCCATAGGATTACCCATGCCGCCGCCAGCATTCATGCCACCGGGTCCACCCATGCCTGGATTCTGAGATCCCGAATTTGCCTTTTGTTGATTCGCGATATTCTGCGCCTTTAGTGCGGCATCCTGAGCTTTTTTCTCCCGTTCGATGGCTTCTGCAATTTTCTTGGAACGCCAATCTGGGTCTTTTGCCATCCGCAGCAAACTATCGTTGTTTGAAATCGTTAGGACTTCTTTCAGCAAATCACTTAATATGTCGTTTCGTTGCACTATCGCTTCAAAATCAGGATGAGATTTATCTATGATATTGTTTGCCGAATCGTAGTATTTGGCGGCTTGCTCGTAGCTGTGGTTAATGAAATAATAATTACCTAACGAAAGATACGCATTGGTTTTATGCTCGTTATTTTGGGTGAGTTGGATGGCTTGGTTGAATCGTTTTATGGCCATGGCAACATTTTGCGCCTTCAATTCATTTTCACCCATACTTATATATATAGTACCGAGATAGTCGGCATTTTTATCGTCCTTTAACATTTTCCCAAGAACCTTGTTGGCTTTGGTGTAGTTCTCCTGTTTGGCCGATAAAATATTCACTTGCGACATCCGGGCATGAAAGGCGAGCTCGTAGGGTGGGTTGAGTTTGCTTATTTTGCTGTAATGGATTTCGGCTTTATCGTATTCTTTTGATGTTATATAGCAATGGCCTAGTGCAAAGTGCAGGCGATATTTGTCCATCCGGGTTTGCTTTCCTAACAAGGCAACTTCTAATGGCGCCGCGGCTTGAGAATATTTACCCAGGGCAAATTGCATCGCTCCAAGCAAATAATTGGCTTCTGTTGTCAGGGTGTTGGGAAATTCCGGATTCTTAAGTGCGTTTTGAACTAAGATTTCTGCATCCACGTATTGACCTTTTACGTAGAAACTTCGGGCAATCCAAAGTTGGGCTGAGAATTGAATTTTGGGATCGGTAAAATGCGACTGAACAAATTCGAATAAGTCAATGGCTGCGCTAATTTCGCCTTTCATGAAATAGGCTTTTCCATTTAACAGGTAGGCATCGTCCACCCATTTGCTTCGCGGGTGCTTGTCGATCATGGTTGAAGCCTTTTTAATGACTTCGTCCATCGCCGCTTGATTTCCTTTCAGGATGTCGATTGTGCCATAATTGATCAGCGATATGGGTTTTCTAAAATCGTCTTTGTATCCTTCTCTGGTTGTTTCAACTGTTTCTAGCCATTTCTGTTCGGCATTAAAAAAGGTATTGTAGTGCGCAAGGGTATTGTGCCACTCTTTGTAAGCCCATGACTCTTGGTTGCTGCACGACGATAAGATGGTCGCGAACAACAGCAAGATGTATAATTGATTTTTTGAGCCTAGGCGCATTCTTTGTGTTGGTTAAAACGCTATTTTTGAGTTTTTATTGATTCAATCCCGATAAAAATGTCCAAAACCTCACGCAGACGCAAAATTATCGCCAATCTTCGAAACAAACATCGTTTTGTATTGATAAACGACACAACTTTTGCGGAAGTTTTTTCAGTTCGATTGACGCCCATCAATGTTTTGATGGTTTTTAGCAGCTTGTTGCTAGCATTTACCGTGATAGTTTTGCTATTATTGGCCTATACGCCATTGCGTGCAATTGTTCCAAATGCGGTGACCAAAGAATCGCGGAAAGAAATTTTGCAGTTAAATCAAAAAATTGAGGATTTGTCGAGGTCTTTGGAAGTTCAACGGAGCAAGCAAGATGTGTTAAACGCGATTCTTGAAGGGAAAGACGACCAATTTGATTCTACATCAGCTCGACCGAAATAGGCCTTGACGGACTTTGAAAAGCTGTCGTGATTTGTTATATTTGTAAGGAATCAAAAATAAATTAAAATCATGGCAATGTTCAACAATAACACCACAAAAAGCGAAAAGGCTGTTCAGTCTCAGGGGATTCTTAATATCATTGGGCAAGGGACACGGATAACTGGCGACTTGGTATCGAATGGTGACTTTAGGGTAGACGGTGCAATTGAGGGACATGTGAAAGTAGGGCAGAGGTTGGTGATTGGTGGAACGGGCAAGATATTAGGGAATATTGAGGCAGATTCTGCGACGGTTGCGGGCCATATCAAAGGCAACATTACAGTAAAGAATATATTGGAGCTAAAGCCATCCGCCAAAATTGATGGGGATATCGTTACAAATAAGATGGTGATTGAGTCGGGTGCACAGTTCAACGGTCGTTGTACGATGAATGTTGCGGTAAGTGTTCCGGCGGGTGGAGCAGTGGCCTCCGCGCCTGTGGCATCAAAATAATATTGCTATTTGTAGTACATGCAAGATTTTGCGAAGTATACAGGTATCGCATTTCAGATGATAGCTACAATTCTTGTGATTACTTATTTGGGTTATTTATTAGATCAGTGGTTGTCGCTGGCATTCCCTGTGGGTATCTTGTTGGGTGTATTTCTGGGAGTTGGTAGCAGTTTGTACATAATTTTGAAGAAATTTTAACAGTGAAAACATATAGCGTTAGGCTTTGGGTATTGGGGTGTTTGCTGGGTATTGTAACCGGTGTCGTTGATTATTTCAATGCTAAAATCGTTGTCCCCGCTGATGTTTACTGGGGTTTGGTGTTCTTGGTGTCGCTGTTTTGGGCGTTGAGATACTATGTAGATCGAAGTCAAGTCGCAAATCCAAATCAGTGGATTCGTCGTGCCATGATTTCAAGTATGATTCGGTTGATGGGGGTGCTAACCTTTTTACTGATATCTGTTTTGAGGATGGGAAAGGCCAATGTAGTTTTCGTTATCGCGTTTGGCTTGTATTTTATTTTATTTTTGTCGTTTGAAATGTCTGAAAAGCGTATTAACTTGCGCCCCGATTCGAACGATGGGCCCAGCAAAGAAAATGCCTGATTTTATTACACTTTTCAACTCTTCCTCGGTAAGGAAAATGGTCGCCACTGCTATTTTGTCGACGTTTTCTATTGTTTCTGCTTTTTCAAGCCATGCAAATGACGCAGGTGCTGAAACACATGTAAATCCTGAAGCCGGACATTCTGCAGTTCATGATGAACATGCCAAGCCAGAAAAATACGATCCAGGAAAAATGATCATCGACCACATTGCTGATGCACACGATTGGCATTTATGGGGTGAGGGTCATGACGCCGTGTCAATTTCATTGCCTGTTATCATATATACAAAATCTCAAGGTCTTGTCAATTTTAGTTCTGCCCGATTTGAGCATGGTCATGCTGCATATGAAGGTTTTGAATTGAATGAGAAGGGTGTGATTGTTTGGGAGGATAAAGCCAATACGGAAGTGATATACGACATATCAATCACTAAAAATGTTTTGGCGATGATGTTGGCGGTTATTACTTTGATGTTGATTGCCATCGGTATGGCTAATACATACGCCAAGAGAGCGGGTAAAGCACCTAAGGGTATTCACAATTTAATTGAACCATTGATTTTGTTTATTCGTGATGACGTGGCGAAAGCATCGATAGGTCACAAGGCTGATAAATACTTACCTTTATTATTGAGTGTTTTCTTTTTCATATTTGTAAATAACATATTTGGGTTGATTCCAATTTTCCCAGGCGGTGCAAACGTTACGGGAAACATCGCTGTAACTATGGTTTTGGCGTTGGTCATTTTCCTTACAGTTAACTTAAACGGAAACAAATATTATTGGAAGCACATTTTCTTGCCTGATGTACCGGTTTGGATGTATGTGATTATCATTCCAATTGAAGTTCTTGGTGTTGTATTAAAGCCATTCGTATTGATGTTGCGTTTGTTCGCTAACATTACCGCGGGTCACATTATTATTCTTGGATTTTTTAGTTTGATATTCATCTTTGGTTCTATGAGTCAAGGATTGGGATATGCTGTGAGTCCATTAAGTGTTGCATTTACAGTATTTATGGGTTTGTTGGAATTGCTAGTTGCATTTTTACAAGCCTTTGTATTCACGTTGCTCAGTGCCATATACATTGGAATGGCAGTTGAAGAACATCATCATTAACAAATAAGTAAAACCTAATATAAAACAACCAAATAATTATGAGTCTCATGAACACTCTCCTTCAAGCAGCCGTGGACAATTCAGCCGCTGCGTACAGTAAAATGGGTGCCGCTATTGGCGCTGGTTTGTCAGCTATTGGTGCCGGTATCGGTATCGGTCGTATCGGTGGTAGCGCTATGGAATCTATCGCCCGCCAACCAGAATCAGTAGGTGATATCCGTGCAAACATGATTGTAGCTGCAGCTCTTATCGAGGGTGCAGTATTTTTCGCGATCGTTGTTTGTTTGTTGATTCTGTTTTTGTAAAAAACCCACGGGATTGGGCCTGTCGGCCCAATCCCTTTATTTAAAAAACGTAAAGAAATGCAGTTAGTAACACCTGCCATAGGATTGGTATTTTGGATGCTAGTAACATTTTCATTGTTACTTTTCATCCTAAAGAAATTCGCTTGGAAACCCATTTTAGAATCCATTCGCAACCGCGAACAGACAATTGAAGATTCGCTCTCATTGGCTGAAAAGACTAAATCAGAAATGATTCGTCTTCAAGGTGAGAATGAGTCTTTATTAGCAGAGGCTCGCAAAGAGCGTGATTTGTTGTTGAAAGAAGCGCGTGAAATGCGCGACAAAATTGTTGGAGATGCAAAAGCAACTGCCGATGAAGAGGCTAAGAAATTGATGAATCGTGCCCAGGACGAAATCGAAAAGCAGAAATCTGCTGCGATTGCCGAAATCAAGCGTGAGGTATCTGTTTTGTCTGTTCAAATTGCAGAGAAATTGATGCATCAACAATTGGAAAACAACGCGGCTCAACAAACGATCATCGAAAATCAATTGTCACAACTAAACTAAGCCAATCGGTATGTCAGATTTTAAAATCGCCTCTCGTTATGCCACAGCCTTATTTACAAAGGCGATGGAAGAAAAAGCGATTGACGCTGTAATGGCTGATATTTTGGTGATTCAACAGGCTTGTGAGGAAAGTGATGATTTAATCGTTTTCTTGAATAGTCCGATGTTGAAAAAGGCGGTGAAGAAAGATGGGCTCGCAAAAATCTTTGTTTCTTGCTCTGATCTATCCAAACAATTGTTGAATTTGATGGCCGAAAAGAATCGCGAGGCATTTATTCCTTCGATGACCGAAGCCTTTGTTAGATTGTATAATGTGCACATGGGAATTACTACAGCCATTGTTACTTCGGCTGTGCAATTAACCGATGCGGCACTTGATGCTGTCAAAAAATATGTCGCCCAAACTTCGGGTGCCAATAATGTAATATTAACTCAAAGTATTGACCCCACTGTAATAGGTGGATTGAATATCGTGTTTGACGGGAAGATTTATGATGCTACCCTATCAAACCAAATTTTAAAATTGAAAAAAGACCTTCAAATCGCATAAAAAACTGTTATGTCAAATATTAGACCCGACGAAATTTCCAGCATTTTAAAGGACCAGATTACTGGTTTTAACACTGCTGCGAGTTTAGAAGAAGTAGGAACCGTACTCCAAGTGGGTGACGGTATCGCCCGTATCTATGGCCTTTTGGGCGTACAATACGGAGAACTTGTAGAATTTGCCAACGGTGTTCGCGCAGTGGCTCTTAACCTTGAACAGGACAACGTAGGTGCTGTATTGATGGGTAGTAGTGGAGACATCAAAGAGGGCGACAAGGTAAAGCGTACAGGTAAAATCGCATCGATCAATGCTGGACATGGCGTATTAGGTCGAGTTATCAACGCGTTGGGTCAGCCTGTAGATGGTAAAGGACCAATCACTGGTGAGTTGTTTGAAATGCCATTGGAGCGTAAAGCCCCTGGTGTTTTGTATCGCGAACCTGTAACTGAGCCTTTGCAAACAGGTATCAAGGCCATCGATGCCATGATTCCAATTGGAAGAGGTCAGCGTGAGTTGATCATTGGTGACCGTCAGACTGGTAAAACTGCCATCGCTTTGGATACCATTATCAACCAAAAGGAGTTCTACGAAAAAGGAAACCCAGTATATTGTATTTATGTTGCTTGTGGACAGAAAGAGTCTACTGTAAAGCAAGTTGTGAAATCGTTGGAGGAGAGTGGTGCTATGGCTTACACAGTAGTTGTAACCGCTGCCGCTTCTAACCCAGCACCTTTGCAATTCTTTGCTCCTATGGCAGGATGTGCAATTGGTGAGTATTTCCGCGACTTGGGTTTGCCAGCATTGGTAATCTACGACGATTTGTCTAAGCAGGCGGTCGCTTATCGTGAGGTTTCTTTGTTGCTTCGTCGTCCGCCAGGACGTGAGGCTTACCCTGGAGATGTATTTTACTTGCACAGTCGTTTGCTAGAGCGCGCTTGTAAATTGAATTCTTCAGATCATATTACTTGCAACATGAACGATTTGCCGGACAGTTTGAAAGGTAAAGTAAAAGGTGGAGGATCATTAACAGCCTTGCCAATTATCGAAACTCAGGCCGGTGACGTATCAGCATATATTCCTACCAACGTAATTTCTATTACCGATGGTCAGATTTTCTTGGAATCTAACTTATTCAACTCAGGTATTCGTCCCGCAATTAACGTAGGTATTTCGGTATCTCGTGTGGGTGGTAATGCTCAGATCAAGTCAATGAAAAAAGTGGCTGGTACGTTGAAATTGGACCAAGCGCAGTATCGTGAATTGGAAGCCTTTGCAAAATTTGGTTCTGATTTGGATGCAGCAACTAAATCTGTATTGGAGAAAGGTTCTCGTAACGTAGAAATTTTGAAGCAGCCTCAATATAGTCCAGTATCTGTGGAGAAGCAAGTCGCAATCATTCACCTTGGAACTTCAAACTTGATGAGAAGTATTCCAGTGAACAAGATTCGTGAGTTTGAAGCAGCCTATTTGGAGTATTTGGATGCTAAACATAAAGATACTTTGGAATCATTGCGCAAAGGTGTGATCGACGATGCTGTTAAGGCGGTGTTGAACGCAGCTTGTGCTGAAATTTCCAAGAGTTATACAGCGTAATTAATTACCATGGCTAACCAGAAAGAGATTCGGGCGAGGATTTCGTCTACTATTAGTACACAGCAGATCACGAAAGCGATGAAGTTGGTGAGTGCAACAAAGTTGCGTAAAGCCAGCGAAGCCATCATTCGTATGCGTCCTTATGCCCAGAAATTACAGGGTATCATGGGCAATCTGCAAGAAAGTACTGATGATGCTCAATTGGCTGGATACTTTGAAAATCGTGAAGCGAAACGAGTATTGTTATTGGTAATAACTAGTGACCGTGGTTTGTGTGGAGCTTTCAATGCTAACGTGGTTAAACGTGTCCGTCAATTGTTGGATAATGATTACGCCGCAGCTCACCAAGCTGGTAATGTGACTTTGATGTGTATGGGTAAAAAGGGTGGAGAAGCCCTTAAGCGTTACGGATATTCTGTAAATATGGATATGGTGAACCTTACTCAAAACTTAGATTCACAAAAGGCTTTTGCCGCAATGCAAAGTGTT